>JANPIG010000441.1:0-12944 GCA_031424875.1 Cytophagales bacterium | reverse complement strand
TGTGTATAGTCTTGAATGTTAGACGAACCGTAGTGGTTTTAGCCACTATATTCGGTAGTGTCCGTGATCCTAATAATCCAGCAACCAGAGGATTTAGTGGCAAACCTGAATATTGTCAAAAATCGTGTGAGGATAGTTTGAGACGTTTAGGCATTGATACCATCGACCTATATTATCTCCACCGAATAGACCCAAATACGCCCATCGAAGAAACCGTGGGAGCAATGGCAGATTTAATAAAACAGGGCAAAGTGCGTTATTTGGGGCTTTCAGAGGCATCCCCCCAAACGCTCAGACGAGCCAATGCAGAGCATGCAATCTCAGCTTTGCAGACAGAATATTCGTTGTGGTCACGGGATGTGGAGGAGGAAATCATTCCAACCTGCCGTGAATTAGGCGTTGGTTTTGTACCTTATAGTCCATTGAGCAGAGGTTTTCTATCGTGACAAATTAAGTCGATGGATGATTTTGCACCTAATGATTTTCGTAGAATTTCACCCCGTTTTCAAGGCGATAATTTTCAGAAAAATTTAGATTTAGTCGAGAAAATCAAACAATTAGCCAACGAGAAAAATTGTACGCCTTCGCAACTGGCTTTGGCTTGGGTGTTGGCACAAGGTAATGATATGTTCCCAATTCCTGGCACAAAGAGAGTGAAATATTTGGAAGAAAATGCTGCGGCGGCGGAGATTAAGTTGACCGAAGAAGATTTGGCAGAAATAGAAAAAATATCCCCTAAAGGAGTTGCTTCGGGCGAGCGTTATGGAGAGATGGGAATGAAGTTTGTGAATTTATAGCGGTTATCAATGAAAGAGTAAAATGGAAGAGGCATAGTCTTTAACAATCATGCCTCTTTTACTGTTGGTAGAAGCGGAGATGAGTATAATTATTATCATTAATCAAACAAAAAATCATGGTAAAGCGTATTTTAAAACTGAGTATTTTCTTATTGGTAACGATGTTTACCCTCACTACATTTGCCAAAAGCAAACCCCAATATTACGAAACTAGAGTATATAGTTTCAAGACTGCCGCTCAGAAAACCGTAGTAGAAGATTATTTCAAAAATGCTGCTATTGCTGCCTATAATCGTGCAGGAATTGCTTCTGTGGGAGTTTTTGATGAAGCCGATCAGAAGGATGGTTTGAAACTTTACGTCTTGATTCCGTATAAATCTTTGGAAGAATTTGGTAAAATTGGGTCTAAATTATCAGCTGATGCAGTATATCAACAAGCGGCAAAAACTTATTTGGATGCCGACCATACAACACCTGCATATGAGCGTTTTGAAAGTTCATTATCGGTTGCTTTTAAAGATTGGACGACCTTGAAAGTGCCTACAACGAATGCTCCAAAATCGGAAAGAGTGTATGAATATCGTTTGTACGAAAGCCACAGTGAAGCCAAAGGAAAAAAGAAAGTTGATATGTTTAATGAAGGCGGAGAAATAAATATTTTTGTAAGATTGGGCTTTAATCCAGTTTTTTATGCTCAAACAATTATTGGTGGGAAACAGCCTAATTTGGTGTATATGACCACTTTTGATAATAAAAAATCAAGAGACGAACATTGGAAAGCCTTCGGTGCAGATTCTGAATGGAACCGTATTAAAGCCCTTCCAGAATACGACCACGCCATGACAAAAGCTGAAATACACTTTTTGACTCCAGTTGAATATTCGCAGATATAAGTAAGCAGGGGATATATACTTGTAGTTAAATTTAACGATTTTTTTATTAAAATAGATTATAAAATATTCTCATTTATCAACAGCGAGGGATTTAAATCCCTCGCTGTTGATAAATAAAAAGAAACGATTTGTTCAAACTAATTATTTATAGGTAATTACTTCCCGAAAGTATTTTCACCCGTAATGAATATTATCTCGGGAAGTTCAATAAAAAAATGTTTCAACATTCTATACACAAAAATCACTTGCATCGCTCTGCAATAATGACAAGTTTGTTTGAAATGCAAGTGTCAGTTAATGCCCAAAATAGAGTATATTTTCCCCCTTCAATTACTTTCTTGAATAAACACAATACTCACATGAATCATAATACTCCTTCCAAAATATTCCTGCTATTTTGCCTTTCTACGTTCACGTTTGTTTCGTGTATGAAGCCTGCTTCTACTACAAAATCGGAGGTGATTGTTATTCGTGAAAATCCTAGTGAGGGCCTAAAAAAAGCAAAAACTGTTCGAGATAATACGCCCATTCAAATTGCTAATGGTCTAAATATCAGCCTTTGGGCTTCGGATTCGCTTGCCCCCGACCCTATTGCCATGTCGATTGATGATTTTGGGCGAGTTTTTATTACTCGGAGCAATCGCCAGAAAAATTCAGAGTTTGATATTCGTGGACATCGTAATTGGATGACTGCTTCCATTGGTTTGCAGACCGTTGAGGAAAGACGTGCTTTTTTGCATAAAACCTTTGCTCCCGAAAAAAGTAAAGAGAACGAATGGCTCAAAGATTTGAACGAAGACGGTAGCCACGATTGGCGTGATTTAGCCGTAGAAAAAGAAGAAATTTGGCGAATAGAAGACTTAAATAATGACGGCTTAGCGGATGTTTCAACTCGTGTATTGGATGATTTCCACGATGAGGTTTCGGATGTAGCGGGTGGATTATTGGTTAGGAGAAATGATGCTTTCGTCAATATTGCCCCTGATATGTGGCGTTTGAAAGATACTAATGGAGACGGTATTTATGACGAAAAAAAATCCATCAGTACAGGTTATCAAGTGCATATTGGCTTCGGCGGACACGGAATGTCGGGAGCTACAGAAGGCCCAGACGGAAAGATTTATTGGCAAATTGGAGATATTGGGGCAAATATCACGGCTATGGATGGCAAAAAATATAGCCATCCTAATTCGGGCGTGTTGGTTCGTTCCAATCCAGATGGAAGCAATTTTGAGGTAGTGGTTTCGGGCATAAGAAATACGCATGAATTTGTTTTTGATGAATACGGAAATATTATAAGTTCGGATAATGACGGTGACCATCCAGGCGAAAGTGAGCGTTTGGTTCACATGGTAGAGGGTGGCGATTTGGGCTGGCGTTCAAACTGGCAATATGGTAAATATACTGACCCTAAAAATAACCAATACAAGGTTTGGATGGATGAAAAGCTCTTCAAACCACGTTGGGAGGGGCAAGCGGCGTATATTATTCCGCCCATCATGAATTATCACAACGGACCCACGGGAATGCAATACAACCCAGGCACGGCTTTGGGTAAAGAGTGGAAGAACAAATTTTTCTTAGTAGAATTTGTCGGAAGTTCTTCGGGTTCACATATTTGGTCTTTTGGCTTGAAACCTAAAGGAGCATCTTTTGTGTTGGATGGCGAGCAAGATATGATACGAGGAATTTTACCAACCGCCATTAAATTTGGACCTGATGGAGCGCTATATGCTGCCGATTGGTTGACGGGTTGGGATGCAAAAAACATTGGAAGAGTTTGGAAAATTGATGTCAAATCTGATAAAAATGACCTCCAAAAACAAAGACAAGAGACAAAAAGCTTGATGGCTATGAATTACGCTTCTCAAACAGAAGACCAATTATTGAATCTTTTGGCGTATCCTGACATGAGAATCCGTCAAAAATCGCAGTTTGAATTGGTGAGTCGTGGAAAAAAAGGGTTACCTATTTTGCAAAGAGCCATTGCCCAAACTGATAATCAATTAGAGCGAATTCATGGCATTTGGGGGATAGGACAATTAGCAGCAGATAACAAATCTATTGCTTCAAATCTGGTAAATCTTCTTTCGGATAAAGACCCTGAAATCATTGCTCAAGCCGCCAAAGTAATTGGCGATGTAGGATATGACGAAGCAGGTAAAAATCTAAATGAATTATTATTGTCCAAAAACCCAAGAATCCAGTTTTATGCCGCCCAAGCCATTGGCAGAACTAAGTATGAAGGAGCAGTACCAACCTTGCTGAAAATGTTGGAAAACAATAACGATACAGACGTATATATCCGTCATGCAGGCGTATTGGCATTGTCTCGAATTGGAAAAATTGAACCAATTACTAATTTAGTTAATAATGACAATAAAGCCCTTAGAACAGCCGCTGTGCTGGTTTTGAGAAGATTAGGCAGTGAAAAAATTGCTTTATTTTTGAATGATAAAGATGAATATATCGTCACAGAAGCGGCTCGTGGCATCAATGATGATTTGTCAATCTTACCCGCTTTACCCACCTTGGCAAAAGTTTTGAAAGAGACAAAATTTACTGGAGAACCCTTAATTCGCAGAGCCATCAACGCTTGCTTACGAATAGGAGGCGAACAAGAATTAGATATGCTCATTGCTTATTCTGAGAGAAATGATATTTCGGATGCTTTGCGTGCTGAGGCATTGGCAACGATTGGTTCATGGGCAAATCCATCGGTTTTAGACCGAGTGGATGGACGATACAGAGGTGAGTTAACCCGTGATGCCTCAGTAGTAAATGCCAAAATTCGGGCGAAAATTAAGCCATTTTTAGCCAATGAAAATCCTGCGGTTTTGATTTCTACGGCTAAATTACTGGGCGAATTAAACATCCCAGATTATAATGAAGAATTAGCAAAAATAGCCCTCGAAAACCCAAAACCAGAAGTTCGTTCGGTGGCAATCTCAAACCTTTCTACTTTAAAATATAAGGGTATGGAGGGCATTATTAAGGCGGGAATGGATGATAAAGATAAAAATGTCCGTACAACTTCCATCGGTTTATTGAATCAATTATCCATCAGTAAAGATAATTTACCCGATGTAGTTAAGCCGATTTTTGCTAATGGAAGTGTTCAGGAACAACAACAATTAATTAGCGTATTAGGTGAAATGCCAATAGATAATACCAGGGTGGTTTTGGATGATTTAATAAGCAAAATGATTGCCGAGAAACTATCTAACAAAGTAAAATTGGACTTGATGGAAACGGTTGAAAAAACCAAAGATGCAGGCTTAATGGCTCGTTTGGAAGATTTAAAGTCAAAAGGTACTGAAACAGACTCCTTCAAAGAGTCTCTATTTGGCGGAAATTACAATCAGGGCAGAGACATCGTAAAGTGGAATCAAACTGCTCAGTGTATTCGCTGTCATTCCATTGGTGAAGAAGGTGGAAACGTAGGCCCTTCGCTTAAAAAAATCGGAAGTGTCCTTACCCGTGAGCAAATCCTGCAAGCCCTCATTGAACCCAGTGCCAGAATTTCTCCTGGTTTTGGAACAGTCTCTTTGAAATTGAAAGATGGACAAGAAGTTACGGGTATCCTCACCAGTGAAACAGACCATGAATTAGTATTGAAAACCTCTGAAGCTGAACCTTTAAAAATTGCCGTTTCCAGAATTCAAAAAAGAGAAAATTATCCATCCAGTATGCCACCGATGGGTAGTTTATTATCCAAAAGAGAAATTCGAGATGTTGTAGAATTTTTGGCCGGAATGAAGTAGGGTTTTGATATTAGTAAAAATAGAATGATTTAAAGAGAGGCTTCGTTTTGAACAAAGCCTCTCTTTTTATAAGTTTAAAGAATTAATACTCAATTTTTTCAAAATCTGTTGATTTATAATCTCCTGTTCGAAAGTAAAAAAATTTACTACCCCTTATAAATCTTCAAAAAAATTGGGGGTGTTCCCCTTCTCTACAAAAACAGAAGTAGCCGAGACCCTAATAATATCATTTGGATAGCTAACCATTTCAAACCATGGGCTTGTATGAATTCACTTTCGACCAATAGGTCAATTTGTTTCTTACGCATAATTTTGGTAGTCTTTTAGCAAAGCCAAAAATCAAATGGTTTCGTCCGCAAGTTGCTATCTCTCAAGGAATTGCTATGGGAAGTTTCAGCAATCGACAAGCCCATGATGGCATAGATTTGAAAGGACTTGAAAAAGAATATTTTGAAACGGGTTTAATGATAGATAACCTAATCCGCAAGCATTTTGCCTAATTATTTTACCTCGAAGCGATGTTGGAGCATTTAAAAGGTGGGGGGCAAACGAACTACACAATCCCTCTGAAAACTGGACATATCACTCAATTTGCCATATAACATTGTAAAATAACAGTTTTTTTTTAAAAAATAAATTAATTTTTTAAAAAAAGAAAGGAAAATTTAAATTTTATATTTATCATTTACTATCATTGAATTTTCACATCTAAAATTAAAAAAATCCTTTCTTAATATTTAATCTTCATTTACTTCTTTATATAATTATTCTAAAGCATTACTTGCATTTATAGTCAAGTTCACTAAAATGTGAATACAGCATTAGTGAAGATATTTTCCCTCCTAATTATTGCATATTTGCACTCGTTATTCTTTGTTAGACAAAAAATATCAAAACAAAGGGGGCAAGTCTTAAGATTTATACAATGCTAAATTTATCATATCCCAATAACAACTAATAGTATTTGCAAAACACTAATTTGATCAAATATTATGAAATGATGTATAGCTTCAACAATTTCTGTGGAGAATGCAACCCTACTTAGGTCGAAGCTATTCAATTCTCTTTTTTTAACTTTCAACATTTATACTTTAAAAAATTGTATAAACAATTTTTAAGGGTAAGGTATGTCTATACTTTACTCTACAAAATACTATCATATAATTAGACTAATTTCTTATTTTAAATAAACACTTAGCATAATAAATAGAAAAATATATGTCCTATGAAGCCAATTTATAACGATTTTCTAAGCGTCGCCCGAAATATTATTGAAGAAAATTACGATAATGATACTTTCGGATGTTCAGAATTTTGTCATGCACTTCGGATGAGCCGTTCACACATTCACAGAAAGTTGGTGGAAGAGGTTGGGCTCTCAGTCTCCGATTTTATTAAACACATACGGCTTGAAAAAGCAAAGGATTTATTAATTAATACTAATTATCCTATCTACGAAATTGCTAATAAAGTTGGGTATTCAGATGCCAATTATTTCAGTAGGTCTTTCTCTAAGATTTATGGTATTTCACCCTCCCAATGTAGAAAAGAAGCAGTACAGCAGTAATTTAATGTCTTTTTTATTAAATAAGTATTTCTTTGATTTTACCAATTATTAATTTTGCTAAAACAGAGTATATCATTGAAGGGACGTATGTTAAATAACTATAATCATGAAACAAATCCATCATCAAGGCAGAGAAATACTTAACCATAATTAATATACAGTAAGTGCCAATTAAAAGAAGGGGAAACCTAATTTTAATGATATAATAGAATAAATATAAGTAAGTAAATTCCCCACGTTTTATCCAAAAGCCAAGATTACATGAATGGTATGTAAATTTGGCTTTTCTGTTTTATATTCATCGTTTTCATAAATTTCAAAAACCTATCTCATTTTTAGGATTTAATCCATAAATTTGTACTATATCCTTACTCAAAAAAATCTAACCATGAATCCTACGGAGTCATATCATCTCCCCATTATGCTACAAGAGTGTCTCGACGGGCTGAATATTCGCCCTGATGGCATTTATGTGGACGTTACTTTCGGAGGTGGTGGACATTCCCGAGGAATTCTTGAACGCTTGGGAGAAAAAGGTAAACTCTATGCCTTTGACCAAGACCCCGATGCCAAACAAAATGCTGTTTCCTTCGCAGACGATAGCCGTTTTACTTTTATTGAAGCTAATTTTCGGAATATCAAAAAATACCTTCGCTTGTATGGCGTAAAAAAAATAGATGGAATCTTGGCGGATTTTGGTATTTCTTCGCATCAAATTGATGAACCTACTCGTGGATTTTCCACTCGTTTTGATGGAGAGTTGGATATGCGTATGAACCAGAAAGCGGATGTTTCTGCCTACACAATCATCAATGAATATTCTGAAAATCAACTCCATAAAATTTTGGGAATGTACGGAGAAGTGAAAAATGCCAAAACACTGGCCAACGCCATTGTGAGTTCACGTATGAACAATCCTATAAAAACTACCGGAGAATTTAAGGCATTATTAGAAAAATTTGCCCCTAAATTCAAGGAGTTCAAATACTTCGCTCAGGTATTTCAGGCTATCAGAATTGAGGTTAATCAAGAATTGGAGGTAATTAAAGAATTATTGGAACAAACACCTGATCTGCTAAGAGACACTAACAGTAGGTTAGTTATTATGACTTTTCATTCATTAGAAGATAGATTAGTAAAAAATTATATCAAAGCGGGTAATTTTACGGGCGAAATGGACAGAGATATCGTCTTTGGTACGGTAACAAAACCTTTAGAATCTGTAACTCGAAAACCCATCGAAGCCACGCCAGATGAAATTTCTGCCAATGGTAGAAGTAGAAGTGCAAAATTAAGAATAGCAACGTTAGCCAATTGTTGAATTCTGAGTTATTGAATTGTTGAAAATAGTATTAAGCCTAATATCTTTTTGGTTAGACAAATTCAACAATTCAACAATTCAACAATTCAACAATTCAAAAAAAGATGGCAAAGAATTTTTCCAGAAATAAAGATAGAAATGCTCCTTATAGACCCAACAAGGGGATTTTTGCCTTTTTTGACCGTGTTTTTAACATGGACAAAATTTTTGGTGGGAGGTTTCCTGCTTACCAATTAAAATATGTTATCTGGATTGCAGGACTAATCGTAATTTACATTATTCTCTCACTTAATGCTGAAAGTCTTATCCATAGAATTGACAAAATGAAAGCGGAGGTCGAAGAAAAACGTGCCGATTATACCACCCAAAAAGCAGATTTCATGAAGGCAGGCAAACAATCTGAGATCATTAAAAGGGTAGAACCAATGGGTTTGCAAGAGAATAAAACTCCACCGACAAAGATTATAGTTAGGGATTAGGGTTTAGGGGGTTAAGGAGATGAAAATCAAAAGTTCTCCATTAATTCCAGATTATTTCCTCACCATCCTAAACCCCATAATCCCTCAATCCTCCAAAAGAACATGAACATAAAAAAAGACATTATCCTTCGGGTACGCCTGATGTTTTTATTTATCCTCCTTTTTGCGGGAGCGATAGTTTTTCGTGTAGTAAAACTGCAAACCATTGAGGGTGAGATGTGGCGAAAAGAGTCCAAAAAAAGTTACGTCCGTGAGCGTGTAGTTGATGCCGTGAGAGGCAATATCTATGCTGACGATGGCAGTTTATTGGCAACATCTTTACCAAAATACCGCTTAGGCTTTGACCCCATGGTTTCAAGAATTACGAAATATAATACTAAAGTTTATAATGAAGGTATTGATTCACTTTGTCGTCTTTTAGCCAATTTTTATAGAGATAAAGATTGGCAGGATTACAAAAATATGATTACTTTAGCTCGTGAAGATAAAATCAATTATATCCGTTTAAATGAAAGGAAAATAGATTTTCAGCAACTGAAAGCCATGCGAACATGGCCGATTTTCAGAGAAGGCAGGTTTAAAGGTGGCGTAGTTTTTGAGAAATCAAATGAGCGTTATAATCCTTTCGGAAAAATGGGTTTCCGAACTATTGGTTATAAAAAAGATAAAGAAAAAGTAGGTATCGAAAATAGTTTTGATACTCAATTAGCTGGCATAAATGGTAGGGGGATTTTTGAGAAAATTGTAGGTGGAAGTTGGCGACCTATTGAAGGCGGGGAAGAGGCAATCCCCGTAGCAGGTGTGGATGTTCACACCACTATCAATGTCAATATTCAAGACGTTGCTGAGACTTCTTTGATGAAATACTTAAAAAAGTTGCGGGCAGATAAAGGCTGTGTAGTGGTAATGGAAGTAGCAACAGGCGAGATAAAAGCCATGACCAATCTTACTCGCTTAAAAGATACCTTAGCATATGCTGAAACGTACAATCACGCTGTTTTGGGTATCTCAGACCCTGGCTCAGTTTTCAAATTACCTTCAATGGTAGCAATGATGGAAGAAGGAGGCTTGAATAACGAAGATATTGTCCAAACAGGAGATGGAGTTTATAAAATTGGCACTAAGGTTTTGCACGATACAAAACCTTACGGAACTATCTCTGCACAGGAAGTTTTTGAACATTCATCAAACGTGGGTATCGCAAAATTAATGCAAAAATATTTTGGCAAAGGAAAGGAAAATAAATATTATGACCGTCTTCATACTTTCCATTTAGATGAGCGTCTTAACTTCCAGTTACGTCCCGATGCAACACCTGTAATTAACCGCCCAAAATTAGGAGACCCCACAGCTATGCCTTGGAATTCAATTGGTTATGGTACTTCCATTACGCCTTTGCAGATGTTGGCTTTTTATAATGCCATTGCCAATGATGGCAGATGGATTCAGCCTATTATCGTAAAACAAACGAAAATAGCCGATAAACTGGAAGATGATTATAAGATTTCGCAGGTAAAGTTTGATGAACCTTTGTGTAGTAAAGAGACTTTGGCAAAGGTTAGAAAAATGTTGGAAGGGGTAGTAGAAAGAGGAACAGCATCCAATATTAAGAATGATTTGTATAAAATTGCAGGTAAAACGGGAACCTCTCAAAAGCTGATTAGAGGTAAGTATCGTGAAGGAATGTACTACACCTCTTTTATTGGATATTTTCCTGCAGATGCACCCAAATATAGCTGTGTAGTGATGATTGATAACCCTCGTGGTGTGAAATCGGAAGCCCTTTTTGCCGCTGATGCCTCCGCTCCTGTATTTAAGGAAATTGCCGATAAAATTTATGCTTGCGATATCAGAATGCACAAATCATTAGCTACCAAAAATCAAAGTCCCAGCCTATTCGCTACTAAAAAACAAGTGGCTCATACTGCGGATATTAAAACGATTTGTGAAGAATTTAATATCGAAAAAATCCCTACTAATGAAGGCTGGTCTGTAGTACGAGGAGACGGTGGAATATTGGAATATCAAAGACACGAAAATCCTAAAAGTAGAGTTCCTGATACCAGAGGAATGACCCTGCGTGATGCTATGTATGTGCTTGAAAATAAGGGATTTAGAGTATCTTTTAAAGGCTTGGGCAAAGTATCAAGCCAATCAATTCCCCCTGGTGCAAATGCTATCACTAATAAGAATATTGCTTTAGTATTGAATTGATTTTGCTTAAAAATTAAAGGTAAACAATTTGTATAATTACACAAGTTGGCCTTTAAAAGGACAGCTTCCGTATTCAAAAAATAAATCCTATATAAAATCATAGTTGAGCTAATTAATAGTAAATTTCAGTAAAAATATTCCATTGCTATAAACAAATTGTATTGTTGTTCAACCGTTTACTCTTTACCATAAACGGTTTACCGACCAATAAACTAACCCCTAATTTAAAATGTCATCTTTACAAAATTCCCCAGAAAACAATACTTCTAAAAGCACATTTGTGCGTAATGGAGTGGTCGCTGCCCTTTTAATGGGCGTAATTTATCTTTTTTATAATCAGTTTGGACAAAATAAAAAAACTGATTTGCAAGTGAGCCAGATTGAATTAAATTCAGAAGAAATCAAAGCTATTAATACAGATCTGGTACGCCTCCGAGACGATATTAAAGAGAACCGTACCAACATTAAGGAAAAGGAAAGCAAGATTGAAAAACTACAGGCTAAATTAGAAAATGTCCTCAAAAATCAGTCTAATAAAAATGATGAAGACCGCTCTGAAATGATGGCTTTATTGAAAAAACAAATTGCACAATTGTCGGTTGATAAAACAAGATTGCAAGCTCAAATGACCAAAACTATTGGTGAATATGAATTGAGAATTACCAATTTTCAAAAGATTCTCCATGAAAAAGATAGTTTAATTGCTTATCAAAGAAATACTATTCAAGATTTAGAAAGTGCAGTTTCTATCAAAAAAGCCGAAGTAAACGAACTACAAGGCGAACTAAAAAATACGGATGAAATCTTGGATATTTTAGACAACAAAATTCACGTTACTATCACAAACGTAGGCTTTTATGCTAATGGATTTGATGATGCCGATAATGAATTAGAAGACAGTCGTAATAAAAAAGATATCTCAGAAATGGGCATTTATTACTCATTGAGCCGTGCCTTGAAGTCAAACGAAAGATTAGTAGCTGAGTTGAGTTTGCCTAATAAAGCTGTAGTAGGCAAAAAAGAATTCAGCAGTCAAGATATTGAAAACATAGAAAAAGCCTCAGAAAAAAGTGGCGTGGACAGACCATTAAGTATCAAAATCCAGAAAGGCTCATTTGATACCCCTTTGAAAGTAAATTTCTACATCAAAGCAGGTTCAGGCGAAAAGCATACCTTTTTGATTGATTCAAAATTGATTACGGATGTAAAGGCGAAGCAGGTTTATTAGAAACTGCATAAATAATTAACTTTAATTGTATTGGAAGAAAAATAAAGTTAATTTTATAAACCACTCCTTTTTTAATGTGTATAAATGAAATTTGAAATCGTTGAGTTAGAAGATTTTTCAGGACCACAAGCAAGTATTTATTCAATTAGAATAAATGATGATGATGAAACACTTTTTGAAAAGTTTTTAAATGAAAATAAAGACAAGTTTGAAAATGAAGTTTTTGACATTCTCCAACGACTTGATTTAATTGGTTATGGACACGGAGCCAGAAGACGTTATTTTAAAGAAAATGAAGGAAATTTAGGCGATTTAATTTGTGCTTTATATGACAATCCTGCTGCAAATCTTCGTCTATATTGTATCAGAATGGGTAGTTCAGTAATTATTCTTGGAGGTGGTGGGCATAAGCCCAAAACAATCAGAGCCTTGCAGGAAGATACTAAATTGACTCAGGAAAATTATTTACTTAGGGAAATATCAAAACTGCTTGGTGCTAAGATGAAAGAAGGAGAAATTTATTGGATAAACGATTATGAGTTAGGAGGAAATTTAATAATTGACACAGATGAATAGAGCAAGAAAATATAGTAGTCCGCTTATTAAAGAATTAAAAAGTAGAATACCGCAGAACATGAAAGAGTCTATTGAAAGACGAATGAGTTTGGCGGCGAGGATAGA
>JANPIG010000440.1:0-7305 GCA_031424875.1 Cytophagales bacterium | reverse complement strand
GATGACGCAGATGCTTCGCAACGCAGATTTTCGCAGATTTTAATTTTCAGAATTTTATTATTAAAAATATACCATTTTAAAAATCTGCGAAAACCTGCGTTACCGTAGGTATCTGCGTCATCAGCACGGTCCGCCGTTGCGGTGCCATTACACTTCTCGTTTCCATGTCAATTTCTCAACTGGAATATTTTGTTCTATCCTTTCTCTTAAGATATCAATAATTTCTTCTACTGGCATTTCTGGGTCAAATCTTATGGGTTCTTTAAAGGTTATGGAAAGGGTAGTATTCACTTTTCTAAAACGTAACCCTTTCTTATCAAATGCCCTTCTGAAACCATTTATTACCACAGGCACTACAATCGGATTATGGGCTTTTATCAAATGAGCCGTTCCTTTGCGTAGGGGTGCGTAAGGGGTGGTAGTACCTTGAGGAAAACTTACCACCCAGCCATAATTAAGCCCTTTACCTACTTTATCATCTGCCGAGGTATCGACTTCTCTTTTTACATCCTTGCCCTGAGCTCGCCATGAACGATTGACCAAAATTGCCCCTGCTTGCGAGAATATTCTTGGAATCAATCCGCCCTCTTTCATTGTTTCGGAAGCCGCCACATAAAATACTCTTGAACGTGGGGCTAACAAGTAAATTGGGAAATTAACTGAGTTACGAAATCCCCATTTTACACTAAAAAAAATGTGATATAGGGCAATTACGTCCATAAAATAGGTCTGATGATTAGATAAAAAAAGTACGCCACTGCGTGGAAGTCCCTCCAAATGTTCCGTACCTCTGATTTGTGTTTTGTTCACACCTCGCAAACGACTGTACGTAATCACCCCCAAAACCATCACAATGACTCTTTTCAGAAATACAGAATTGCCGAAAGGATCACGCTCAAAAAAACCGAAAACATCGGTCATGGAAAGTAGTTTCTTGAATATGGGGTTCATTATTTATACAATGATAGAATGAGTGAATGATAGAATGAGTGAATATTCTCACTTCGTTGTTGGTGGAGACATATCACAAAACAATTTATTGTATTCATAAATTTTGGAACATCGTTTATCAAAAATACTCTATCATTCTATCATTTTACCATTCTATGATTGTTTTTTTAGTAAATTGTTGGATATTTTGTCCGTCCAAATCTATTTAAGTTGAAAAAAATACTTCTATTTTTATTGATAAACTCGCTGATTTTCAAAGCGTTATCTCAAAAAATTATTGACCGGCCATCATTTATGATTCTGTTAGAAAAGTTCTTTCTTTACAATATCTCAAAGAAAGGCAGGGCTTAATTCAAACTGAACCAACGCTTTCGCCTAAGATGATTGTCTTGCATTGGACAGCGATTCCAACGTTCGAAGGTTCATTTAGAGCTTTCAATCCTGTGATGTTACCCATAGGTAGAAAGGAATTGAAAGGGGCAAGCCCTTTAAATGTTTCAATTCATTTTTTGGTGGATAGGGACGGCACAATTTACAGACTTATGCCCGAAAATCTCATGGCTCGCCACGTAATCGGGCTAAATTGGTGTGCTTTGGGTATCGAAAACGTGGGAGATGGCAGTAAATTTCCCTTGACTGAAGCTCAATTACAAGCCAATATTTTTATCGTAAAATACCTTAAAAAGAAATACAAAACTATTGAATATTTGATTGGACATCATGAATATACCAATTTTCAAAATACCCCACTTTGGAAAGAAAATAATCCCAATTATCGCACTGGGAAAAATGACCCTGGGGATGAATTTATGAATAAACTGAGAAAAGAAGTTAGGAAATTAAACTTGAAGAGTGGAAGTGACGTTTAGATACTGTAACTCGAAGTGGCACTTCGAGCAATTATCAATTAAACTCGAAGTGCCACTTCGAATTACAGTAGTATGCAAAATGTACTCATCACAGGCGGTTCGGGCTTAATTGGCACTCGTCTTTCTGAAATACTAATAGAAAAAGGCTTTTCGGTTTCACATCTTGGGCGGAAGAAAGTAGATAAACCTACTAATTCCGAAGGGAAAAACCCTGCAATCAAAATATACAATTGGGATGTTGAGAAAGGAATTATTGATGCAAAAGCCTTGCTTGAAGCCGACTATATTATCCATTTGGCAGGAGCAGGCATTGCCGATGAAAATTGGTCAGATGCTCGTAAAAAGGAAATTATTGACAGTAGAACTAAATCTATTGCTTTGATTACCAAGACTTTAAAAACAATTCCTCATCACATAAAATCTTTCATTTCAGCCTCTGGAATTGGTTTTTATGGAGCCGATACGGGCGATGAACATATTTCTGAACAACATACAGCGGGCATGGATTTCGTGGCAGAGTGTTGTATTCAATGGGAAGCCGCCGCCGATGAAGTTCAAGCATTGGGGATCAGAACCGTGAAACTCAGAACAGGAATTGTATTAAGCGATAAGGGAGGGGCATTGCCAAAATTGACCCAACCCGTGCGTTTTGGCGTGGGTGCGGCACTTGGCACGGGTAAGCAATGGCAATCATGGATTCACTTGGATGATTTATGTGAATTATACCTAAAAGCCCTAATAGATGAACGTATGACGGGTTTTTATAATGCCGTTGCCCCAAATCCTGTAACAAATTATGAACTTACCAAACTATCAGCAGAAATATTGAAACGCCCTTTTTGGATGCCAAATGTGCCAGCCTTTGCCTTGAAATTGATTTTTGGAGAAATGGCAATCATTGTTCTGGGCGGGAATTATATATTGAATAAAAGGATACAATTGGAGACGGATTTTCAGTATAAGTTTACGGAGGTGAAGGGTGCTTTGGAGGATTTATTGGTCATGGATAGCAAATAATACTTTTTCTCCTTGTAAAATTAACCGTTGCCCTCCTCCTCTTATATAACCGTAAAAAGAATTAAAGCCAATTGTTTGGACTTTAAAATGAGAAAATATTGAGTTTTTAAAACAAAATAAATCTGTTTTAGGTAGTTTTTCTTTGAAGTCATCCGTAATAATTAAAACTGGTATTTCATCTAAAAAAGCAATTTTATTACATGGAACGTTATCAAGGTATCTATGGGTATGAGCTTCTCCTTCCCAAAAATAAAATTCTTCTTTACCACCCTCCAGCACTTTCCAAGATAAAGTCATAAATCCTTTTTGTTTTGAAATCATCTGACTTGCAATTTCTTCTCGTAGATAGCTAATCAAAGTAGGATTTATAATTTCATAATGTCCAACTTCGCAAATATCTTTACGAATGAATTTTAGGCTTTATGAAAGACTAATTAAAGATGAAGCAATTAGAAAATAGAGAAATAAGTATTTTTTCATACACAAAATTTTAATCTTTGTTAAAAAGTAAATTTAATCATTAATCACGTGAAAAATATTTTAATCTACTGCGGTTCATCGGCAGGGCATAACGAAATTTATAAAAATACTGCCACGCACGTTGGTGAAACGCTTGCCAATCAAGGACTTACCTTAGTTTATGGCGGTGGAAGTGTGGGTTTAATGGGTACAGTTGCCGATGCAATTTTAGCAAATGGCGGAGAGGCAATTGGCATAATTCCATCTTTCATGGAGCCTTGGGAAGTTCAGCACAAAGGGCTAACCGAGTGTATCGTAACGGAATCTATGCACGCCCGTAAGCAACTCATGGCAGAAAAATCTGATGCGGTAATTGCTTTGCCAGGTGGTTGGGGAACATTGGATGAACTCTTTGAAATCCTGACTTGGCGACAATTAGGTCTTCATCAAATGCCCATTGGAATTCTGAATACAAATGGTTTCTATGATGATTTATTGATTATGCTTAAAAAAATGGTTTCGGAAGGTTTCGTAAAAGAAGCAAATCTTGATATGTTAATCGTAGATGATAATATTGAGTCGCTTTTGGAAAAATTACGCAATGATGTTTCGGAGGGTGAATTGGTGGGGAAGTGGATTGGACGGGCTTAAGTGCTGTTTTGGTAGATGTGGCACTGCGGGCTTACATAAGCTCTATCCAGATGCAATAATGCTTAAGTGCTGTTTTGGTAGATGTGGCACGGTTTGCGTAGGGTTAAGCTGAGACCGTGCCACGTCTTGAAGACCAGTTTGAATTTATTAATTCTTCTCCAAATTTTGGCGTGGCACGGTCTTAGCTCAAATCTCACGCAAACCGTGCCACGCCAAAATTTATTCGCCTTTTTTCATATATTTGCAAAGTCAATTTATCCACTATTTAATGAAAGTAAAAGAAATTATTAATCTAATTGAAGAAGATGGCTGGTTTTTTGTTCGTCAGAAAGGGAGTCATACCATTTACAAACATACAGACAAAGAAGGTATTGTTGTCGTTCCGAACCATGGGCTAAACAAAGATGTTAAAGTTGGAACAGGGATAAATATTTTGAAACAAGCTGGAATCAAATAATTTAAAAATATGGAATACTTAGTAATTTTTGAAGAATGTAATGATGGAGGATACAGTGCTTATGTTCCTGATTTACCTGTTTGTTTCACGGTAGGCGATACCTTGGAAGAAACCAGAGAAAACATAAAGGATGCCATTGAATTATATTTAGAAGAAATGAAGGATACTGGAAAATCTATTCCTAAGCCATCTCCTAAATTAACTCAACTAATTGCAGTGGCAGCTTAAAATAGTTTTTTATAAAAAGGCAGGTTTCAGAAGAAATCTGCCTTTTTTGCTGAAATTTTGGCGTGGCACGAACTGTGCGTTTCAGTCTGCTAAAACCCACGCAAACCGTGCCACGCCAAAATATAGACAATTTTTAATACAAAAATTCGTTTCAAACCACGTAATCTCTATGTCTTCTATCAAAACTATGTGGTTATAAAAAGACATAATCTCTATATTTCCTATCAAAACTATGTGGTTATAAAAAGCCGTCAATTAAAACATTTACCAATGAAAACCACAAAATTTACTTTCCTCTTTTGCTCAATTCTCTTGGCTAAAAGCATATCGCTCAAAGCCCAGCTTATTATGGCTATGCCTGAAAATAAGCCTGAAAGCATTGGTAGTGCCGTTAATTCTGAATATTCTGAACTCAATCCTGTGATGGCTCCTGATGGTCGAATCTTGTATTTTGGGCGTAAAAACCACCCAAGTAATAAGTTTGGTATGGCAGGAACGGAGCAAATTGCGGGTTCGCAAGACATCTGGTTTTCAGAGAGTCTCATGGGTGCATGGACGACCGCCAGACGTATGCCCGAAAGCCTTAACCGTGACCAGTATAACACTATTTTTAGCGTTTCACCCGATGGACAAACCATTTTAGTTAAAGGCTCTTATGTGAACGGACAATACGAAACTCGTGGATTTTCTATTGCCAAAAAGAACGGTTCGGGTTGGGATATTCCGAAGAAATTAGAGATTCCTAAATATGAAAAAATGAGTAAGGGCAAGAATGAAGTAGGTTATCTTTCTAATGATGGTAAAACGCTTTTAATGGCTTTTTCAGAAAAGAAAAACTCTGACGAAGACGATATTTACGCCTCATTTTTAGAGAAAGATGGCTCATGGTCTGAACCCATGAATTTGGGCGATGATGTCAATACCGATTTCACTGAAACTACGCCTTTTTTAGCAGCGGACGGCAAAACGCTTTATTTTTCGAGTAATCGTGAGGGTGGAAAAGGAAGTAATGATATTTGGGTTTGTAAAAGAAAAGATGAAACTTGGATTCACTGGACAGCACCCGTAAACATTGGTGAACCCATTAATACTGACCAGTACGATGCCTATTACACCATTTCAGCAGCAGGAGATTATGCCTATTTTGTTTCGGGGAACAATTCAGTAGGCAAAAAGGATATTTTTCGGTTGAAAATTGAACAACCAAAACCCGTTGAACCGCCCGTTTCTACTACTTCACCAATAGCAGGAGGCGAACCCAAGAAAGTAGAACCCATAAAAACTGAACCTACAAAATCTGACCCTGTAGTCTTGGTTTCGGGCAAAGTAATTGACGGCAAAACTGGCAAAGTACCTACCAATGCCAAAATCATTTACGAAGACCTTACCAACGGCAAAGAATTGGGCGTAGCCACTCCAGACCCCATTTCGGGGATTTATAAAATCGTTTTGCCTTATGGTAAAAACTATGGAATCACTACTAAAATAGATGGTTATGTAGGCACTTCTCAAAACATCGATTTAAGTAAAATCACGGGTAAATATTTAGAAGTAGAAGGAAAAGACATGACCGTTACGCCCGTGGAAGTAGGCGTGAAGATACAAATGAATAATATTTTCTTTGAATTTGGTAAAGCCACGCTCAAGGGAGAATCATATCCAGAATTAAACCGTATTGCGGAGTTTTTTAAGACAAACAAGAAGGTAGTTTCAGAAATTAGTGGACATACAGATAACGTAGGTTCGGATGAGGTAAACAATAAACTCTCGCAAGAACGAGCTGACGTAGTGCGTAACTATCTCCTTACACAAGGCGTACCTGCCGAACGCATTACTGCAAAAGGATATGGTAAAAATAAACCAAAAGTAGCGAATGATACCCCTGAAAATCAAGCTATTAACCGTCGTGTGGAGTTTGAGATTTTGAAAAATTAGACTAAGGAATAGCTATTCACTATATACAGAAGTCGTCTTTTCAAAGGCTACGCTTTATACACAAGTTTCAGAGTGCCAGTAAGAGCAGTGGGCTCAGTTAAATTTTGTAGCGGTGGGTTTTAACCCACCGAAAAATGTCAGAAAAGTCACATTTGAGTTCCATTGGCTCGGTGCATATTATATCTTTCGTTCTTAAAGAACTTCTAAAGTTGGTCTTTCTCTTTTCGGTGGATTTCAACCCACCGCTACAAAATCGGTCGAGCTTATGGCTCTTTGGGGGACTCAAAAAGATGCGTATAAACCCTAGCCTTTCAAAGGGCGACTTCCGTCATTTTTAGAATCTATTTTATAAATTTTATTTTATTATCCAAGCAACGTTTTACATCTTTTCGCTGTATTGATATTTAGAAACCTTCTGATTGAAAATCCAAACCAAAAACTTCTCAAGATATTTTTCGTTATCTTTATAGTCCAATTTTATCAACGTATCACAAAATTTATGAAATCATTGCTTACCCTTCTCATGGTCTTGTTTTCGACTGTGCTTTCTTTGGCTCAACGAAGCGAATTATATAGTGATGCCCAACAGAAAAAATTGACGGCTCTTTCCACAGAATTACATACAAAATACAAAGCAAATTATCAAAAAGCTCTCACCATGGCTAAATTGAAAGGTTGGGCTTTGGAAAATGATTTGGGCAATGGTAGAATTATGCGCTTGCAAGGCATTGATGAAAC
>JANPIG010000439.1:0-3663 GCA_031424875.1 Cytophagales bacterium | reverse complement strand
TATTTTAAACAAATTAGATTATTTGCTGTCGCCGCTTGCGTCATTGTTTTATATTTATAAAACAAAAGTAAAAAGAATTTCAACATGAAAAAATATATCATCTTCGTCTTTCCCAAACAATTCAACCCCCACTTTCTCAATTTTATCCAATTCTTCAAAGCAATCCCATGAAAATTGGGTAATTTTGGGCAATAATTCATTGTTAATTGAAAGAAATGTCCGTAGTAATTTCCCCCATTGCTGAAAGTTTATCAGCCTTCTTGAACGCAAATCCGTACACCAATATTGAAGTTTTGGTGGATGAAAAAACCTTTCGTTATTGCTATCCTGTCATCAAGCCAATCTTGCCAAAACACAATTTGGTAAAAATAAAATCGGGCGAACAACATAAGAATTTAGATACTTGCCAGACCATTTGGGAAAGCATGACTAATCATGAATTAGACCGCCATGCTTTGATGATAAATTTGGGCGGAGGAGTCATTGGTGATATGGGTGGTTTTTGTGCCGCAACGTATAAAAGAGGTATTGATTTTATACAGATTCCTACCACATTGCTTTCGCAGGTAGATGCCAGCGTAGGAGGGAAGTTAGGGGTTGATTTCCAAGGACTTAAAAATCATATAGGTGTTTTTCAAATCCCTAAAACTGTATTGATTGATTCTGTTTTTTTAGAATCTTTATCTTTTGCAGAAAGACGCTCAGGTTTTGCAGAAATCATCAAACATTGCCTAATTATGGATGCTGATAAATGGAATATTATCCGTAAAAAGGATTTCGAAGAACAAGATTTTAATGATTTAATTGATCATTCAGTAGCCATCAAACAGCAAGTTGTAGAAGCTGATCCTACCGAGAAAGGTCTTAGAAAAATACTAAATTTTGGGCATACCCTCGGACACGCCATTGAGACGTATTTTTTAGGAAAACCCAAACTGCATTTACTCCACGGAGAAGCTATTGCAGCAGGAATGATTTGTGAGGCTTTTATCTCTTTCAAACGTGGTATGATTGACCAAAAGACCTTAGCCAATATCGAAGAATTTATATATTCCGTTTATGGAAAAGCTACAATTGCTCAGGCTGATATGGATGAAATAGTTGCTCTCACGGCTCAAGACAAGAAAAACAAAGGTAAAGAAATAAGGTTTTCATTATTAGTAGGAGCAGGAAAATGTAAGTATGATATTCCTGTTTCAAAGGTGGAAATGAAAAAGGCTTTGGAATATTATAGGTAAGTTAAAGAGTTATAGAAATTAAAGAGTTATAGAAGATGTAAATTGGTACTGCCCTTAAATCATAAATTTTTTAACTCTTTTACTTTATAACTTCTCTAACTTCTTCGTAAATTGTCATTATAAAAAGACCGATAAACATTAAATAATGGATAAGATAAAACAACTCATTCAAAACTTTGGAGATACAATTGATATGGCAATTCGCTCTGCTTTGCATTGGCTTTGGGTGCAATTGGATAAATTATTGATAATGATTTTGGGTGAGCAAAAAGTCACAAATCTTTATAAACGCCTTGATATTGTAAAAGATAGTTATTGGGACACTAAAGCAAAGGTTTCAAATGTAGTTGAACAAAGAATTGATAAGGATTCATTGTATTACAGAAGAATCAAAAGACTTTGGAAAATCTTTGCTTGGACGGTTTTTGCTGGAGTTTTCTATATTTTTACTATTCATACTAATTTTCTCTATCTTACGGGGGAGATGCCTTCGGTGAGTGAATTGCAAAACCCTAAACTGTCTCAATCTTCTGAAATATATTCTGCTGATGGTGTTTTGATGGGTAAATATTTCTTAGAAAATAGAACGCCTGTAAAGAATTATTCAGACCTTTCTCCGTATTTAACACAAGCCTTAGTTTCTACAGAAGATGCTCGTTTTTATCAACATTCGGGGATTGATTTTAGAGCCATTTTTGGTGTAGCTGCTGGTATACTTACGGGAGCAAGCGAGCGTGGCGGAGGTAGTACAATCACACAACAATTAGCCAAAAACCTTTTCAAAACTCGTAAGAAAGAAGGAGTTGCCAAAAAGGGCTTGTTTGGCTATGTTCCAGGACTTAAAACGCTGGTTATCAAGACCAAAGAGTGGATAACTGCCATCAAATTAGAACGTTATTATACTAAAGAAGAAATCATTTTGTGGTATCTGAATACGGTAGATTATGGTAGTAATGCTTATGGTATAAAAGTAGCGGCTAAAACCTATTTCAATACCTCGCCTGATAGCTTGAATGTTCAAGAATCTGCCGTCTTGGTAGGGATGCAAAAAGCTACTAATACTTACAACCCACGTAGAAATTACGAAAAGTCACTGACCAGACGAAATACTGTTTTGTCCAGAATGGTAAAGTCAGATTATCTCGGAAAGGCTCAATATGATTCATTGATAAAATTACCTATCGACTTGAAAATCAATGAAGAAACGCCTTATGATGGCACGAGTAATTACTACAAATCTGCCTTGGCAAAAGCCCTTGAAAAATGGGCAGACACCAGCGAAGTGGACTTGGATTTATATCGTGATGGTTTAAGAATAAAGACCACTATAGACTCACGAATGCAGTCGCACGCTGAGACTGCGGTACAAGAAGGTATGAAAGCT
Source organism: Cytophagales bacterium (assembly GCA_031424875.1). GTDB lineage: Bacteria > Bacteroidota > Bacteroidia > Cytophagales > Spirosomataceae > Arcicella. Next base: position 1,041 of record JANPIG010000439.1, on the reverse strand, counting down.
TTGCAAAAAACTTTCGATAATCATTGGTCGGGTAAAAACCCATGGACGGATGAAATGGGAAAAGAAATCCCTGGATTTATTGACACTGTAGCCAAGCGAACGGAATACTATAAAAGTTTGGCGAAAAGATTTAATAATAATTCCGATTCCATTAATCACTACATGAAGAATGTTAAACGGAAAATGTGGGTATTTTCACGTAACGGAGCTGGTGAAGAGCAAATGACAATGAGTGCTTATGACTCAATTGTTTATTATAAAAAATTCTTGCAGTCGGGTATGATGAGCATGGATCCTTTTACTGGTCACATCAAAGCATGGGTTGGAGGGCTTGATTTTCAGTACTTTAAGTATGACCACGTTAGCCAAGGTCGCCGTCAGCCAGGTTCAACTTTCAAACCGTTTGTTTACACCACCGCCATTGACGGACCCCGAGATATGTCTCCCTGCTCAAAAATTAGGGATGAACCTTTTGAGGTAAAATATGAAGAAAATGGCGAAGAAAAAGTTTGGCGTCCTCACAATGCTGACGGACGATTCAGCTACGCAACCATGTCGCTGAGAAGGGCAATGGCTCGCTCTATCAACTCCTGTGCGGCTAAATTAACGGATGAAGTTGGCCCCGATTCTGTAGTATATTATGCTCATAAAATGGGTATAAAAAGTCCATTAGCCCCCGTTGCCTCTATTGGCTTGGGCTCGAACGATGTTACTCTTTTCGAAATGGTCGCAGCGTATGGATGTTTTTTGAATGAAGGCATCTATACTGAGCCAATGTTGGTAGTAACAATTGAAGACAGAAACGGAAATACCATTCATACTTTTGAACCTGAACGCCATCAAGCCATTCGTAAAGAATCAGCTTTATTGATGCGGTATATGTTAGAAGGAGGTTTAGAAGAACCCGGTGGAACATCACAGAATTTGTGGTCGTTTAAGGATTTATTCAGTGGAAAAGATAAATATAAATCACATTTTGCGGGTAAAACAGGTACAACTTCCAACCATTCAGACGGTTGGTATATGGGACTGACCAGCAAC
>JANPIG010000438.1:0-3910 GCA_031424875.1 Cytophagales bacterium | reverse complement strand
TTCCTGTTGCATACCAACCCGCTGAGTCCATAGTAGCAACATTCGAAGCACCTGTCAATCCACGAGCAGCATTTGAAACAATAGTTCCAACATTTACGCCTAAAGTTGATAAATCAAGGAAATTGCTATGGGTTGGGGCTGTTACCGATGGGTCGCCACCAGAGTAATCAACTACATAAATACCTCCCGCACCTAAAGAACCAAGACCTGTATGGCGTTTTACCCAAGCAGATGTAAATAGTTTTTGAGTTAATTTGTTGTAAGAAATACCCCAAGTAGAACCCATGTCACTATATTTTACATCATGATTTACGCCTGATATAAAGTCGTATTTTGTTGTAACTAAGGCATCATTCGCTCCTCCATTTGTAGGAAAACCTACTGCCAATGGATTACCAACTACATAACAGACCGTTGCTAAATTAGGGTCTTTCTGACAGTATTCGTTAGGGTCATTAACCCCTAAATCTACGGTACAATCTGGAGCTGTCACAAACTGAGTTGTAGTAGCGTTATCTGTACCACTTTGTGAAGATTTGTAAGGAGCAGGAATTGTTCCGAATTCAACACGAACTTTACCTGCAGGCATTCCTGTGAAAGAATAATTACCAAAAGCATCCGTTACTGTTGTTCCTAACAATGTTCCATTACAATCAAATACTTTAACAAGAATGCCTGCAAGCCCAACTTCAAGAGTATCTTTTGTACCTGTGTTATTAAAATCTCTGAATACATTTCCTCCAATTTGTCCTGCTGAAGCATTACATGCCTTTGGAATTGGGCAAATTGTTGGAGGCAATATAAAAGATGTATCTCTGTAACAATCAGTTCTATTCAATCCTGCAAAAACACGAATCCAAACTATTGTAGAATCTGTATTTTTATTTGGTAATGGAAAAGAAAAAGTAGTGGCTGCATGAGCATACGAAGGGCCATTATAAGATGTTCCACCAAACGATAGACCAATTTTATCAGCTCCAATAGGTGTTATATTAAGTGACGCATTATTATTGATTATACCGTTTGTGCAAGTAGCTTTTGTGAAAGTAAAGGTAAGACTTGGCTTTGTACAAGCTACAAGACCAAAATCATAATTATGATTATTTTCTCCCCAATTACCCGTAACTAAATTTATGGTTGGTAAACCTGCAGACAAAAACGCATCATTATTGGCTAAAGTTAAACCAGTATTCATAGCAGCAATTTCATCTGGAGTTGCTGTTATATCAGCCAATTTCAAACCGCTAACAGAAGCATTAGTACCTAATTTAACTAATTTTATTTTGTACGTAGTATTCGGTAAAACATCAGGGTCAGTTACAGAAGAGAAAAAATAATTTCCGTTCGCATCCGATACCGTTGTATCAACAGCAACACCAGAATTGTTATACAAAACCAAAGTTACACCAACTAAGGCAGGTTCATCTGGGTCTTGAATACCATCTTTGTCATTGTCCTTCCATATTCTATTACCAATTGCGATAGGAGCAACATTACAAAGAATTTCTAAATCGCCTAAACCTGCTCCTTTACCAAAAGTACCAGTAGCACTTGGAGTGTAATATAATTCAGAAACTCTTACTACTTGACCAGTTGTATTGTTGTTTACTCTAAATCCTGCGGATTCAAATCTGGTTGGGTCAATTGTGGTAGTGATTACCTCACCAGTTCCAGGTAAAAGTCCTATACCACCTAATGAAGTGTTAGCGTGTCCTGTAAAATTATCTCTATAATACTCACCAGTTCCTGGTCCTTCATTATTAACACCAGCACCTCCACCACCAAGTGTAGTACCATTATTTTCAACAACGAAAATCCCATTATTATTATATACTCTTAAGATATCACCACCATTTACACCATTAACCAATAAATTTTTATTATTTATTAATGGCTGATTAGCACCCATCATATGAGCACCTCTATCAGCAAAGCCTAAAATCATAGATCCATCAACATCAAATTCAATGTCGGAAAGTATTGGTTGAGGAAAACATCTGCCATTAAATGTTGGCCCTTGTGAAGTAACTACTTTAGTAACATCATCTGTCCAAGGAATCCAGTATTCACAAGAAATTTGGTGAACTGGACCACGCTTAAAATCTAATGTGAAAGGGGCAACAGCAATAGACCAACTTGAAGAAGCTTCATCATATACATAAACCATTGCTTTTAAATCAGTTATTCGACCTGTATTTGAAGCATCACTTATAACACCCAAATAAATTTTGCCTTTACGATATTTTAATCCAAAAGGACGACTTACTCCGTTTGAAAAACTCTGTGAAGGAAAATTGGGCAAAATAGTAACATTGGCAGCAGTTGGTTTGGCACCCGTTTTATTAAATGCAGTTATGTCTATTTTAATAACTTGTTTAGAAGCTAAACTAACTGTAAACAGTGAATTAAAATCATCAGAAATGTCAATGTCGCCTAATCCTATCTTTCCAACTCCATACCAACCAGCAGAATCCATAGAGGCAACATTTGAATTTCCCGTTAATCCACGTACTGAATTCGATACAATACTACCTACATTTACTCCAGCTGCTGATAAATCAATTAGTGTTGCTCCTGATGGAGTAATTGTTGTAGGATCTCCTGCTGAATAGTCAGTAACATAAATTCCCCCTAAACCAAGTGAACCTAATCCTGCGTGTCTTTTAACAAACGCAGAAGTAAACATCTTTTTCGTAAGTTTATTATAGGATATTCCCCAAGTTGCTCCAATGAGGGAAAATTTTGTGTCATGATTTATAGTAGATACCAGATCATATTTTGTAGTTATAAGTGCGTCAGAAGGACCACCATTTAATGGAAATCCTGAAACCAAAGGATCTCCAGCAACATAGCAAACTGTTGCGATATATGGATTAGTTTGACAATAATCATTTGGACAATTAATTCCTAAAATTATGTTCATTGAAGGAGCCGTTACAAATTGAACTGATGTCATACTACCACTTCCACTTACTCCATCATAAATACCTGATGGAAAATTAGTGAACTCAATTCTCAATGGTCCACTCACACCAAGAATAGTATAAGTGCCATCAGAAGCGGTTATAGCTGTTCCAACAACAGCATTGGCAGCATTATAAGCTTTAACAGTAACTCCCGAAATTCCAGGTTCATTAAAAGCAGCGCTTGTTTCCTTCGTACTGTTTGCATTAAAGTCTTTAAATACAGAACCAGACACCTGTCCATTTACTGAATTACTAATAAAAAATAGTAATAAGAAAAACAATATCGAAGCCCCAAAATATAATATTTTGCTTTTTCCTTTTGGTAAATAGAAGAAAAATGAATCCTTTGGCTGAAAATTAAGGAATTGAATAATGAAGTACGAGCAATATGCTGCGAACGCCCCTTTGGTTAGGGCTTGAGAAGTATAATCTTTCTTCATGGCGGTTTGAAAGAAATGTATTTAAAATGAGAAGTTAGCGAAAAAGCATAACTCACATCCTAATAAACAAATAGCGTACCAAAAGTGGAGTTTTGAAGTGGGAGAGCAATCAATCTTGGGTCAAATCGTTCAATTCAAGTTTTTAAACCATGAAAATAAAATGTGTTTACTAAAAACAGTTGTGAAAGTTGATAAGATAATATACAAAAAAGCACTTTTCAAAAAAAGTGCCAAAACAAAAAAGCCCAACGTTATCAACGTCGAGCTTTCCGAATTATAATCCTTACTTTGTTTTTTCTTTTTCTGTTATAACTTTACTTTCCACCTCAATTTTAACCTGCACTATAAAGTCATTTTTATTTTTTCTAATCAAAATTAATCATACTGATTACTTTGGGGATGCAATATAATAGATTTTTGTGAAATAAAAATTTTTTTTTGAAAATTTCTTAAACAGATAATATTACGTATCTAAACCTGATTTTTTAAATAAATCAGGCCTTC
>JANPIG010000437.1:0-7144 GCA_031424875.1 Cytophagales bacterium | reverse complement strand
CTCCTTCGGCAACAGTAGTAGAAGACGAAACACCAGCGGCTGAGACTTCTTCGGAAGAAGAGAAAAAAGCTGAATAGTCTTCAGAAAATAATATCTTTAAAAGGGCTTTGACTTCGGTTGAAGCTCTTTTTTTTGTTTTGGGGAATTCTTTAATAATTAAAACCCGCTTAAAATGCCAATAAAAGCTTTTTAAGTGGGTTTTAGATTTTAATTTTCAAGTAAAACCTCCAATTGCCCTTTAAAACTTTCAGAATCATTCAATAGTCGAGAATCTCTTAGGTAGTCAAAAAATTCGGGATAATCCGAAGGACTAAGAAAGTGGAAAATATAAGTTGTATTAATTTGATTTTTAATAAGCTCCAAATTTAAATCAGCGAAATGTTGTTTGGCATACTTATACTTCGCTTTATTTTCATTACTATCATCCTTATCAGCCTTAATTTCCACAACCACCACATACCTTTCATTATTTCTTTCGATTGAAATAAAAAAGTCTGGATTAAATTTTCCTTGCTTAGTATGTTTTCCTGCATCGGTTGTTAACGAATATTCTATTTCATAAAAACTCTGATTCTTTGATTTAAACCAAGCTTCAATCTTTTCTGAATTTTCCTTTTTGCAAAGTGCATCAACAAATTTTCTTTCTGGTTCAGAAGAGGTGAAAACCAAGTCGATTGAAGTTTTGAAGAGATAAGAATTAACTTCTTTAACCGCCTTTTTAGGCAGAGAATCGTCGATTACTATCTCACTAAATACATTTAGAGTTTCCTCCTTTTCTATTTCATTTTCCCATTCTGGAGTATAAAATACACTACTATCTCTACGCAAATTACTTACCGAAAGGCTTTCTTGCTCTCTCTCAATCGTTGAAATTTCAAAAGGAGTAGTTACTATTTTTTTAGGAATTAACGTTTTAGGTTTTTTACGTAGCAATGTATTGAATGTACTAAAAACGGCTTGCCTGTTTCTTCTATCCAACTCATCCCCTTGAATTTCCCTCCTTTGCATTGAATTTCTTATAATTCGTTCTATTGTTTCTCTTGGAGGAAGGTTATTTTTGGTATATTCTCCATCTTTTAATTTTAGTGTAATCCCCTCCCATTCTCTTATTCTAAACTCTTCATAGATTTTATTGACTATTTCCGAAACAGCAAACATTTCCTTATCAATAGTATAGTAAACTTCTTTTAGTTCATTGACCGTATTTACAAAATCTGTTGCCGTTTTATATTGATTTACTTGTGAAGTCAGTTCAATAAAATCTTTTGTATAATCAAATACTTTTGTTTCTTGCGTTGGAATCTCTTCAAAGGTCTTTTCATAACTAAAATTATGCAAAGCAAAATGATATTTTGCTCGTTCCTTTTCATTACTGAGTGAATGTGAAACGAGTTTCATCTCTATCTCTAAAATTTCATCTACTAATTTTTTAATTTTACCAGTCCAACTATCATGATTAAATACTGTTACCTGAGCGTGCGGATATGCTGGAGGTAAACGAAGTCCACGACCCAAAACTTGGGCGATAAGGAGCTTTGAGTTAAAAGCCCTTTCTTCCATCGGCACAATTTGGAACACATTTTTAACATCCCATCCTTCTGTAAGCATTGAAACCGAGACTATCCATTCAAAAGAACTTTCAGTTTTATCAACATTTGGTAGATATAAACTAATGTTTTGAGGGTGTTTAGATGTAATTATTAATACTTTATTTTGTCGTATTTCTTCAATAGACATATTTTCTTTATCAACCAAAAATTCACAAAGTTCCTCTGTCAATTGCTTGGCAAGGCTTATTTCTTGAGTTATCAAAATAGTTAAAGGTTTAATTTTTACATATTTCTCCTTATTGGCTTGATGATTTTGATATATTTTCTGAAATCGCTCATTTCGTTCTTGGGTTTGCTCATCTTTTGACACGTAAAAAACGGTCTTAACAATTCGGTCTTCAATTGCTTGGCGTAAAGAATAACGATAGATAACATCATTAAAATATTCATTTTCAATGTATGCTGTACCTGTAAAACCCATAATGTAACGGAACTGATGACTTTCATCCAATAAAAATTCTTTCCATTTTTTTAACCCTTTACTTTCAGTGTCATTTCCAGAAATTTTATTAAATATATGATGAGCTTCATCGTTCAAAATCAAGCAATTACTTCCTTTTCCGTAGCCTAAACTGTCTTGAATTGAAGTATTATTTTTGAAATAAACTGCATGAATATTCTCAATACAAATATCTCCATCTTTGATAGTTTGTGTAGCATCTATAATTCTTGGATTCTTATATTTTGAATTTTCAGGGATAGCATTTTTTAGATTTGGATTAGTAGCCAATTCTAAAAACTTTTCAGTTAACCCTTTTTCGATAGTTATGGATGGACAAAGAAGTAATACTCTATCAATTAAACCAAGCCCTAATGCTATTTGTGCAATGCCATACATCACATAACTTTTACCCGTACCTGTAGCTAAGTCAATAGTAGCGGCCAATTTTTTAGGTAATTGTAGCTTTTTATGATACTCAAGCAAGTCCTTGTAACGTTCTTGCAAATGCTCATTCTTGTTATAATTTTCTTTTACCAAACTTTCGATATTCTGATACTTGCTTGAAAATAGAAATATTATACTTTTTTTAATTGCCTCTTTTTGGTAATTTCTATCCGAACATAATATGTCTAAAAATCGTGTCCATTCAGTTAAATCCAGTTTTGTAGGGTCATAGTTTTGCGTAACATTCAAAACTAAGTCAGTTGTGTTGAATACTTTGATGTCTTGCATTAGCTATTTATTTTTAATTCTTCTTTAAACTCATTACCATAGATGTCCACATAAACCACAAAAATTTTATCGGTCGTTGGATTTATTTTAAGTCTAATATCTTGTTGGTGTTTTAACTCTTCTCTCAATTGTTCCGAAAAGAGGTCATTGCCACCTTCAGCAGTTTCTTGCTTGTGTTTCTTTATTTTTATGAGGTCTTCGGCAAACTCAAACTTGCTCATTACGAAGTCTTTTCCATTGAAATTTTCATCTATTAAAATCATGGCTAAACTTTCAAAATTATCCATTTCTTTACCAGTCCCTTCTTCTGAGAAAAGAGATTTGAATTTTTTGATAACCAATGTATTTCCTTCAGTTTTAGCTTCTACCTCTGGTTGTCTCATAAAATGAAAACCAACAGCATCTTCTAAATCATTGACTTTATTTTTGCTTTGTGGCTGACGGAATTTCTTGAAATCTACTTTGTGAAGTTCTTGAATGATGTGATATGGTACTTTCAAGAAGTAATAACGAATATTATCAAGTTCGTGGTAGTCCGAAATAAAATCTACTGAATTTGCGGGCGTAATTAAATATACACGACTACCAACACGATTTCGGAGAGATACGTGTAGATTCTCTAAATATGTTTCATCAATTGAGACTTCCTTATATTCCCAAAACTTCCATATTAATACTTGTGAACCGTAGCGTTCACCATCAAATTTAATTCCATTGATTATTTTTGGTTTAGCTTCCACCTCAAAGAGGTTCAAAACAAAAGCCTTATATTTTTCTTGATTTAATTCAAAAACTTTATTGAGGTCATAAATACCTGTATTGACTGTAACAAAGGTTTTTGCTTGTTTTACGTATTTTCTATCAGTGTCTTGAAGGTCTTTCCCATCTTGAATTTGAAGTAATCGTTTTTGGATAGTATAAAAAGACAATTTGCCAATATCGCAAGTTATCCAGCGTCTGCCTAATTTTTCAGAAACGGCAGCAGTAGTACCACTTCCTCCAAAAAAGTCTAAAATGAGGTCATTTTCATTTGAGCCATGTAAAAGTATTCTCTTTAGTAGTTCTTCCTTCTTTTGTGTAGGATAGTATAGAGTCTCACCAGTTGAAATACTCCTACCAATTTTCCAAACATCATCAATAACTTTATCAGAATATTCAGCGTAAATCTTGTTACCTAATTCATCTATAAAATCAACTGTTTTACCTTGCACTTTTTTTCTCAAAGCCCTTTTAGTCGTTTTATCCTTTGGAATTCTGATTGGATTACCAATAAAAGTACCTGTCTTTGAGAATCTCAAAATAACGTCATGATTTTTATCTAACGACTTTCCACCTGTGGCAAATTTGTCTTCATAATACCAAATTATCTCGTTGAGGAAATTATTTTCCCCAAAGACTTCATCAAGAATTAGCTTTACATAATGGCTTTTTTTCCAGTCAAGATGAACAAAAATACTTCCATCATTTGCTAAAAGCTCTTTTGCAACTATTAAACGCTTTCTCAAAAACTCTATAAAATCAGCTCCTTTGGCTTTGTCTGTATATGCCTTTAGCCCTGTACTTGTATTAAAATCACTTGCTGTTGCAAATGGAGGGTCAATGTAAATGAGTTTTACTTTTCCTTTTACTTTATCTTTTATCAACTCATCTTCATTTTTATAACAAGTTTTTAAAAATTGGAGGTTGTCACCAAATACTATCATGTTTCGCCAACCATCTGCAAAAGTTTCACGCTCACCATTATATATTTTTTCAACTTGTAGAGGCACTCCAAATACACCATCTTCATTTGCCAAGATGTCTTCTTTACGCATTTTGCCAGCATAAGTGAGTTCGTATTCTTTCTGAATAGTTGGAAATAATTTTTCTTTAAAATCTGGAGGGAGAGTTTCCCCTTTTTGTAGTCGTTCTATCAGGAAGTGTTTTTCTTGGTCTGAGAGTGGTAGTGTCATACGGTCAGAAAACAAACAAAAAAAAGCGTGGAACAACTTTCAATACTCGTATTCTGAGGTTCTACCAAAACCTTGCACACAAAGTAAAGAAAGCGCCCACGCAGACCGCATGGACGCTTAACTTTAACTTTCCCTGTGTGCATCAAAATTTGGTAGATTTCAGAATACAGGATTATTAAGCTAAACGCTAATATTTATATGTCTTTTTTAGTTTTTTTATTCGATAAAAATGTTGTTTTCGTTTTTTGCAAAGATATGTTAAAAATATAGAGAAATTTAATTTTTTTCACTCTTCTAAATCCGTTTCCATCAACTCATTTTCCAATTCCTCGATTGTTGGAAGTTTTGAGCGTAAATCATCGGGAATTGCTTTCGTTAATTTGTAATCCGCCACGCCTAATGGATTGGTCATACCTGATAGAGCGTATTCTGCCAAGGTTGCATTTTTGCCTTTACATAGAATCAGTCCGATTGTGGGATTATCACTTTTGGTCTTCAATTGAGCATTTACTACATTGACATAAAAGTTAAGTTGTCCTGCATCTTTGGGTTCAAAATCTCTCGCTTTGAGTTCAATAACAACATACGATTTGAGAGGGATATTATAGAAAAGTAGGTCAATCGGATAAGTTTCATCTGATACTTTTAAAGGGTACTGTCGCCCAACAAAGGCAAACCCTTGACCTAATTCTAACAAAAAATGAGTGATATGTTGGACTAACTGATTTTCAATGTCTCGCTCATTAGCTTTTTTGCTTGCAGATACAAAATCAAAGATGTAAGGGTCTTTCATCATGTAATTGGCAAGGTCTGAATGTGGCTGTGGCAAAGTCAGATTGAAATTAGATACTTTGGCAGTTTTGACTTGCCTCTGATAAAGATTTAGGCTTATCTGTATTGCCATAATATCTTTACTCCAATTGTTTTCAAGAGCTTTCTGTACATACCAAATTCGTTCGTCAAGGTCTTTTATTTTGTTCATCAATACCAAATGATGCGACCAAGTAACTTTTGATATTACGCTTTGAAGGAATATATTTTCAAGAAGTGCAACCCCCTGTTGCACTTCTCGGGATTCGATGTTTTCAGGCAAGGTAAAGAAACTTCTATCATTTAAAATCAGGTGATTATGTTGCTTTGCAAATGCCTTCATATACTTGATATTACGAACCGAAAAACCTTTTAAATCAGGAAATTCACGTCTAATATCTGACGAAAGTTTATCGAAAATGTTAGCCCCATAGCCTTCCTTTTCTTGGAAGTACATCACCATATTACCAATGTACCAATAACCAAACAATAGTTGTTGGTTGGCAGAGGTAGCTATCTTTACTTGAGTAATGCTAATTTGCTGTTTGATTCTCTTAAAGAAGTCCTTGTAAGATTTGTCAAGTGTCATCAATGGGAGATTTATTATAAGTGCAATTTATAGATAAATCTTTTTGGATAGGGTAACAAAAAGAAAATTTCAACTTATTTGATATTTTTAAGAGGTATCAGATTGTGTCGTTTTTGTTTCAGTGATAAATTTTTATTGATTGTCAGTATTTGATTGTCAGTATATTGAATAATTAAGTTCAAATCCTGTCATCCCGACTATGTTTTAAAGGAAGCTTTCGTTTTGTACGGAGGCTTCCTTTTTTGTTTCGAAATAGCTACCCAAAAATTCCTTACAATAAAAGTAAGGCAGTTTTTTAAACTTATTCCCCATTATTTTACCGAAAATCTATAAACCGTACTCGTCTGATAAGTTTCATTCGGGCGCAATACCGTGCTTGGGAATTTGGGCTTGTTGGGTGAGTCTGGATAATGTTGGGTTTCCAAACATAAGCCTGTTCTTTTTTGGTAAGCTATGGATCCTTTGCCAATGTTAGTACCATCTAAAAAGTTGCCTGTATAAAATTGAATGGCGGGTTCGGTAGTGAGAACTTCCATTACTCTGCCACTCTTGGGTTCGTGGACGGTTGCGGCTAATTTCAAGGTTTTTGAAGAATCTGCCAATACCCAACAATGGTCGTAACCCCCGCCATATTTAATTTGGACATCGGTAGTGTCATTAATTTGCAAACCAATTTTCTTGGCTTTTGTGAAATCAAAGGGTGTTCCCGTTACTGATTTTAATTCGCCCGATGGGATTAATGTTGCATCTACGGGTAGAAATTTGTCAGCATTCAGCGTAATTTCATGGTCGAGGATTGGGGTAATATTTTTCACGCCCGACAGATTAAAATAAGCGTGATTGGTCAAGTTGATAACTGTTGCTTGGTCGGTAGTGGCTTTGTAGTCAATTTTCAAGGAATTGTCTTTCGTAAGCGTATAAATCACTTCTACTGATAAATTGCCTGGGTAGCCTTCTTCGCCATCTTTTGAGGTATAATTGAGCACTAATTGTGGCTCTTCTCCATCTA
>JANPIG010000436.1:0-1888 GCA_031424875.1 Cytophagales bacterium | reverse complement strand
AAGTAAAGAATACAATTAAAGGATTTCATTCCGTCTATCAAAAAGATTTAGGGAATAATAAAGCAGTTGTAAACATAGCTTTTATACAAACTCCCGATTTTGTTGAATATGAGAATAAAGAACAGGGTATTGAATGGATAGAAATTCTTAATCAACAAAAAGGTATCATCTCAAACATAGAAGAATTAGGAGATTCTTTACAAGGTTTACAATCGTATCGTAGTTTTTTGGGTAGCCTTGGAAATACCGCTTTGACTCATTTTTCAAAGTTTAGCTATTGGTATGCTGGCTATTTAATGCAGCACCTTACCAAAGGGAATCGTTTTGTAAGAGCATTTAAAATTGAACATTTAAACAAATTTTATAATAATATGGAATCTAATTTAAGCGAAATCATTACCAATGAGGGCTTTAAGGCAGTTGCTGCTGCTATTCGTAAAAGTACAGTCAATCTTCAATATACGCCAAAAGACCAGCGGAGATTTGAAATTCGGTACGGATTGGCACAACAATTACAAAATAAATCAAAATCTAAAGCAGATTTAGCAACTTTTATTGGTGAATTTGTGGGTACTTATAATTCAGAGACGGGAAGAAATGCAGAAAAAAATGGAGGAAAAGCATTACGTGCAAACGTTAAAGATGGAGAACTAATCAAATTTTATGAAATTTTAGATAAAGAACCTTCACGTCTGGTTGGAGCATTATTAGCATCTTATGGTTTTGCTTTATCGTCAAAAGAAAAAGTTGAAGAAACAGACGCAACTAAAACCATAGAAGAAAATCAAGAAATAGACTAATTAACACTATAAAAAATTAAAAAAATGGCTGAGAACAAAAAAAACATCGCATCAATCTCTATCAGTGGAGAGATTACATTAAATCTGCACTCATTAAATAACGAAGGTGGGGAAGGGAATCAAATTATTACTCGTCAAGTAACAATAGTTGATAAAGGGGGAGATACACATACAGTTAATGCTATCTCTGGCGATATGTTTAAACATATTCATGCGGTACATTTAGCTCAACTTGCGAAAGAACAAGGTTTGGCACTAAGTAAATATGCAGAAGCCTTAAACCCGAATCGTATTTCGAAAAATGATTTTGAAAATTACTTTGAAAAAGATAAGAAAAGGAAAAATGAATCATCGGCAGATATTATTACTGCAATGATAGATATTTGTACTGTTTGCGACACTCATGGAATATTGATAACTGATAAAATTGGAGAGAATAAGAATAGCTCTAATACTCCAAGAAAATCAACGGTTGAATTTGGTTGGACTGTCGGAATTCCAAATAAAACTAATACAGAAAGCTATTTACATACAAAACTTGTAACTAATGCAGGTAGTACAGAAACAACAGGGAGTAACGAAGGTCAAAATATTTTTCATAGACCTGCAAATCATGGAGTTTATGCTTTTGTATGTAGTATTGATGTTTATAGAATTGGATTTAATGATATATCAAGAAGTTATCCAATAGCTGACGAAGATAGATTAAAACGTTACAAAGCATTAGTTCAAAGCCTTTTGAGTTCTTTTATTAATCCTAAAGGGGCAATGACAAGTACACAAAAACCTCATATTACAGATTTTAAAGGAGTTGTTGCCATCTCTAAAAAATTAACCCCTGCTCCTACAATTAGTGCAATTAATGAAAGTTATAAAGAGGAAATATCCAAAATTGCAGTTAGTCTTAACAATATTGAATCTGAAATGATAGAATTAAAAGACTTTAATGGAATGGGAGAACTCTCTGAAGTACTCAGTGATTTGATAAATAATTCAGAACCTTACAAAATATCGTGATGATAAGATTTTCTGCCATATTTCAGCCAACTACTTTATTTTCTTTGAAAGAAAGTAATTCAACTAATAAA
>JANPIG010000435.1:0-9807 GCA_031424875.1 Cytophagales bacterium | reverse complement strand
CCGAAATGCCGCAGGTTTTGGCATTCGTTTGGATGAAGGTTCATCTTATCCAGGCGTAAAAATTTCGCCTTATTTTGATTCAATGTTGGTGAAAGTTTCGGCTCGTGGTCGTACTTTGAAAGGAGCTTCTCAACGCCTTGCTCGTGCTTTGACAGAGTTCCGTATTCGTGGCGTGAAAACCAACATTCCGTTCTTGAAAAATGTAATTGCTCACCCAATTTTTCAACAAGGAAAATGTGTGGTGCAGTTCATTGACGGTCATCCAGAATTATTCAATTTTACCACTTCTCGTGACCGTTCGACCAAAGTTCTTCGCTATTTGGGCGATGTTGTGGTTAATGGAAATCCTGATGTAAAAGTAAATTTGGATAGAAGTTTCAGAACGCCCGTTGTTCCCGCTTTTGATAATTTTACTGACCACACGGCGGGCAATAAACAGCTTTTGGACGCTATTGGACCAGAAAAATTCTCTCAGTATATCAAAGAGCAAAAGCAAATTCTTTATACCGATACCACTTTTAGAGACGGACACCAGTCGCTTTTGGCAACCCGTGTCAGAACCAAAGACATGATGGCGGTGGCGGAAAGTTATTCAAAAAACTTCCCACAATTATTTTCAATGGAAGTTTGGGGTGGTGCGACTTTTGACGTAGCGATGCGTTTCTTGAACGAATCACCGTGGAAACGTCTGCAAGAATTCCGTGAAGCGATGCCAAATATGCTTTTGCAAATGCTTTTTAGAGGTTCAAATGCGGTGGGTTATTCGGCATATCCCGATAATTTGATTGAAAAATTCGTAGAAAAATCAGCCGAAACAGGGATTGATGTATTCAGAATTTTTGACTCGTTAAACTGGGTTGAAGCGATGAAAGTTTCCATCAGAGCCGTTCGTGAGCGTACAAATGCCATTGCCGAGGCTTCGATTTGTTATACGGGTGATGTTTTTACGAATGAAAAATATTCGTTACAATATTATTTAGATATGGCTCGTCAATTGGAAGATGAAGGAGCTAACATCTTGTGTATCAAAGACATGGCTGGACTTTTACGTCCGTATCAAGCACAACTTTTAGTAACAGAATTACGCCAAGCCCTTTCAATTCCAGTGCATTTACACACACATGATACCTCTTCCATCCAAGCGGCAACGTATTTGAAAGCCATTGAAGCGGGCGTTGATATTATTGACTGTTCTTTGGGGGCAATGTCGGGTTTGACGGCTCAACCAAACTTCAATTCTATCGTGGCAATGATGCAAGGACACGAGCGTGAATGTGCAATGGATTTGCCTTTATTAAATCAATATTCAAACTATTGGGAAGATGTTCGTCAGATGTATTATCCGTTTGAATCTGAATTGAAAGCGGGTACGGCTGAGGTTTACGACAACGAAATTCCAGGCGGACAATATACCAATTTACGTGGACAAGCGATTGCCTTGGGCGTGGGTGATAAATTTGAATTAATGAAGCATAACTACCACGAAGCCAACAAATTATTTGGTGACATCGTGAAAGTTACGCCTTCGTCGAAAGTGGTGGGTGATATGGCAATTTTTATGACTGCCAATTCATTAACCGCCGAAGACGTATATGCTCGTGGGGCAACACTTTCATTTCCAGAATCGGTTAAAGATTTCTTTAAAGGTGGCTTGGGACAGCCCTACGGTGGTTTCCCGAAACAATTGCAAGAAATTATCTTGAAAGGCGAAACGCCGATGACAACTCGCCCGAATGATTCGATTCTACCGATTGATTTTGAGCAAGATTTTGCCGATTTTCAAGCGAAATTCCCAGAAAATGAGCAAGGAGAATTGGATTATCTTTCGTATAAAATGTATCCGAAAGTGTATGAAGATTATTACAAAAACCAACAACTTTATGGTGAAGTTTCGTTGATTCCGACCCCTGCATTTTTGTACGGTTTAAAACCAGACGAAGAGATTTTGATTAACATTGACGAAGGTAAAACCATCATTGTCAAATACTTAAATCAATCCGAACCCGACGAATCAGGGCTTAGAAATATTACTTTTGAACTGAACGGACAAGCTCGCAGAATCAAGGTTTTAGACAAAACCATCAAGATTGTGAAAGCCCAGCACGTGAAAGCAAGTTCTAAAGGTGATATTGGTGCTCCATTACAAGGACGTTTGAGTAGAGTTTTGGTAAAAGCAGGCGACGAAATCAAGAAAAATGCACCTTTATACATCATTGAAGCCATGAAAATGGAATCAATTGTATCATCGCCCTACGAAGGAATTGTGGGCAGAGTGGTACTAACGGAAGGAACGGTAGTGGAACAAGAAGACTTAGTTTTGACGGTTGAAGAAGCAAAATTACCCGAGCCAGACAAAAACGAATATCTTTTCGTGTACGGAACATTACGCAAAGAAGCGGGCAACGAATTGCACAAATTCATCGAAAAAAATTCAGAATTTGTAGGAATGGCAGAGGCACAAGGCAAATTATATATGATTGAAGAAGAAGGCTATCCAGCTTTCGTAACGACTGATAATCAGGCAGATAAGACGATTGGAGAGTTATACAAATTAACCAGTCCCATCAAATTATTAGCGATTTTAGACGAATACGAAGAATTTTTTGCCAACGACAACGTAAACAGTGTTTTCATCAGAAATACGATTGATGTAAATTTTGAACGACAAAAAGTGGAGTCTTACGCTTATGAATATAATCGTTCTGTGGAGGGGTTGAAGGAGATTGTTGGGGGGGATTTTATGGGGCAGGGGAGAAAAAATTAAATCCAGAGTTTAATGATTTGATCTATTATAAGATTGCGACCAGAATCTAATTTACACAGTTATAAGATTGCGACCAGCGTAATTAATACCGTTATAAGATTGCGACCAGAATCTAATTTGCACCAATAATAAGCTTGCAATGAGAATAATTTATACCGTTATTAAGATTGTGATCAGCATAATTTATACTGTTATAAGTTTGCAATCAACGTAATTTGTACTGTTATAAGATTGCGACCAGCGTAATTAATGCCGTTATAAGATTGCGACCGAAAGCATTTTGCCAATTTAAAAATCCAAAAACAGAAGTTTTTTCAATAATAATTACTATATTTTGGCACTTAAATTGATTTGCTGCCAATATATAAATAAATTACATTTATATATTGATTTGATATGAAAATAGCCTCCTTAACAATAGAACATTTTTTTTTAGTATTTGATAAAAATCAAGAATTGGAAAGAGGTGTCATTGAAGAATATCTAAAAAGTATTACTGGAAATAGTAATACAGGATATATACTTAATTCTATAATCAGAAAAGGTATTATTGAGAGAACAGGACGTGGAAAATATTGTATTGGAGTAAATAGGAAATTGTATAGACCTAACTTCGAAAATGAGATTAAAGATATTTTTAAATTAATTTACAAAGAAAAACCTCTTCTTGAATGTTGTATTTGGCGTACATCTATCGTTAATGAATTTACTTTACATCAGCCAGGAAGGTTTAACGTGATTGTTGAGATAGAAAGAGACGGATTAGACGCTGTTTTTGATTTATTGAGAGATAACTTCTCAAATGTATATCTAACCCCTTCCAATGAATTGCTTGATAGATATATTCCATATCAAAATGATGCAATTATAATTATTCCTTTGATTACAGAAGCACCTACTCAAATAGTTGATGGAATAAGAACTGTTACAATTGAAAAATTAATGGTTGATTTAATTTGTGAACCTAAACTGTATGAAACGTTTCAAGGAGCGGAATTAAGTTATATCTTATGTGAAGCATTTAGAAAATACCAAATTAATATGAATAAGTTATTGCGATATGCAAGTAGGAGGCGTAAACGTGATTTCGTAAATAATTTGATTAATGTTGATTTATGCAATTTTGAATATTAAATGTAACCTATAAATTCATGCAATTACCTGAAAGTGAAGATTTGGAAATATCACGATTATCGTCAGTCTACTCAGATACGACAAACTCATATAAATTTTATTGGTTTCTGGCAATTTTAGATTGTTTATCACAAAATGGAGAAGCCATAATATCATTAAATGAAATTGCACTCAAAATGATTTCTAATGTCTGGTATCCATTAAATTATTTTAAACTTTCATTCGGAAAACAAGATGGTTTCAAGAAGATTGCAGATTTTTTGACAGAAAGAATTGAAATTGATAATAGCATAAATTCACCTTTGCTATCTAAACAAATCAATACAAAAGTGACAGACAAAGAACGAGCTATTATAATTTTAAAAGTACGAGATTTGTTACGGTGGGTACCATTTAGATTTATACGCCCTTACTTTTCTGAGGAAACGAGAGGAATGCCTGATTATCAAATAAATAATAAAATAGTCGAATTAGCAAACTTAAATTTTAATAATTCCCCTCATAAAGTAATTTATAGATTTACTGGTGATTGTATAGAATTAAACCCTATTTGGATTAATTATTTTCAAAAACATCAAACAATTTTACGTGGGTTTATCCAGTGGAATTTACTAAAATTCCTCCAAAAAAATAATCCAAATGTAATTGGGCTTTCAGAAAAACTTGACAAACCAAAAATGAGGGATTTAAAGCAGGCAAATGTTTTTTGGAAAGAATATATTAAAGAGAGTGAACCGATTCGTTGTATTTATTCTGGTGAACTAATTTCCTTCAATAATTTAAGTTTAGACCATTTTATTCCTTGGTCTTATGTTGTTCATGATCAATTATGGAATATTATTCCGACCCCCAAAACTATAAATTCTAAGAAGAATAATTGGCTACCATCTACTGAACTGTATTTGGATAAGTTTGCAAAAAATCAATTTGAAGCTTTAAAATTTCATATTAAAAAAGAAAACTTTAAAATCGTTGAAGATTATAATATTTTATTTTCAATGAACTCTGATAATCTAAGTTCACTATCATTAGAAAATTTTACAATACAACTCGAAAAATACATTCTACCCCAAGTCCAAACCGCACGAAATATTGGTTTCTCATATCCATTTATTTATTATATCTAATTTCTGGTCGTAGCGTCCGCTCGTAATTGGAATAATGAAAGCATATTTAAAAGCCTTTGCCTACGGGCTTTGTCATTGCGAGGCACAAATCGGAGTTTCGCAAACCAATATTCAATTCAAATTTTCATTATATTTGTATCATAATAAATCTAAAAATATGACAGCAGCATCAGCATTATTGGAGGTTTTTAAGACATTACCACCCAAATCAAAAAAAGAATTTGTCCATCTTTTGACTGAGGAAAATGAGAAAACTAATCTCTTCATGCAAAGCCTCGAAAGAGGTTTAAAAGAAGTTAAAGCAATGGAATCAGGCGAAAAGAAGGGTAAAACACTTAAAGAAATTTTGAATGGAAACTAAGGTAATTTACACCGAAGAATTTGAAAAAGATGTCAAGAAGTTTTTGAAGAAATTTCCCACTCTCGCCGAAGAACTTTTAGCATTTGAAGAATCCTTAATCGAAAACCCAACACAAGGAGTTTCTCTGGGTGCTGGACTTTACAAAGTCAGAGTTGCCAGTGAGAGTAAATCAAAGGGTAAAAGTGGAGGATTTAGAGTAATCAATTATCTTGTTACAAAGGACGAAGATACTATCAAGGTCTATGTTATCAAGATTTATGACAAATCAGAAGAAGGAAATATCAGAAAACAATTGTTGGTAAAGTTATTGAAATCGTTAGGTTTTAAAAATTAATGAAATATGAATTACAAAATGTCATTTCAGGAAAGGGCGATTTATCCATGGAAATACTATCCAAGCAGTTGACTTTACCTTAAAGGAAGCACAGGAGCAAGTAAATTGGTTAAAGAGTCGGAGTTCTTCCGAAAGCAACAAACAGAAATCTTGATTGATCTCAAAAAATAATCAAACCGCTTTATCGTTTAATCGTAAATCAATCTTTAAAATAAATTTACAATGCTAACAAGAGTTAAATTATCACTAATCATTTTGTGTTTTGTTGCATCAAACACGTTTGCTCAACAAGCTGATGCTGTTTTGGGCGTTTGGAAAAATGGGGAAGGTACTGGAATGGTACAGGTTTACAAAAAGGGTGACAAATATTTCGGCAAATTGGTGTGGCTGAAAGTACCCAATGACCCAGATGGAAAACCAAGAACTGACATTAATAATCCTGAAGAAAATCTTAAAACTCGCCAGTTGAAAGGTCTTGAAAATCTTCGTGATTTTACCTTTAAAGGAGATAATAAATGGGAAGGAGGTCGTATTTATGACCCAAAAACTGGTTCTGATTATTCGTGCGAAATGAAATTAATTGATGAGAATACTTTGGAAGTCCGTGGTTACATAGGAGTGTCGTTGTTTGGAAGAACGGATGTTTGGAAAAGGCAAATAAAGAAATCGTAATTGATTTTCTATAAAATTTAAAAATGGGTGTGTAAACAAAATTTACATACCCATTTTTGTTTAATCTAAGGACTCACGAAATTAAGGCTTACATTGAAGTAAAGAGGATTACCAAGGGTATTTGAGAACGAGGCTTTTTCGTTTGATATTGGATTTTGAGTATTATAAGCATCAAAACGCCAATTATAACGTAAACCCGCTTGAGCAGAAAGCCAGACAAAGCCCGTTAATTTGGTTTCAAAAGTGATTCGGGGCTTCATTTCTCCCCTCCTTAAATATACATCAGAAGTATTTATTTGCCCTAAATAAAAAGTATTCCCTTCAATTTCATATCCCAGCATTAAATATGAAGTCGGACTAAAATTCCTTCTTACATTCAATTTAGCAGGAAAAGTAGTTTCAATTCCCCATGTAGGATTGAAAGTTCGGTTGTATAAAATTACTGGAATGTGGAGTAATTGTCCCGCCCTGTACGTACGAGTAACCCCAAGTCCCCACATGAAATTATCATTCTTTTTCCAACCGTAAATGGCGGTTCCACTGTAGGTTAACGCCTTAGAAAGCTGTCCATCAAGATTTCCATAATTACCGCTTGCATCAACATTCGCCTGAAAAATCAAAAACTGTTTATCGTTCAAAGGTTTGAAAGCCGTTAAATTCAAACCCGTACTACTCATTGAATTAATTCGCTGAAAAAAAGCAGATCTTTCCGGATTTTGTACTGATACTTGAGTATTCCAAAAAGTTAAACCAAGATTCAGAATAAAATTAGATTTTGAAATTATTGGCGTATTTAACCCTACTCGCAATCCTGCGAAAGTATTAACATGGGTATCAGTTGTATTGATAGTATTATTAGTGGCGTTTGCAGAAGTAGAAGTTAAATGAAAGTCCAATTGTCTTTCATAACCAATTGAAATTAATTTCGTTGGCGATAAATAATTTACTTTCTGTGTACAAAAGGTTTTTACTTTTTTGTCATCGGCATCTCCGAAACTATCAAAGTCAATATCTTCTGATTTGGTACGAGTTGTGTCCGTTTGCGTAAAAGACAGAAATGGGATGAAGCAGTAAATTGCAAAAATTAAGAATTTTTTCATGAATAAATTTTGGTTAATTGTCAAATCGTCAAACTCTAAAATAGCGATAAAGTTTAGATTTATTCCATTTTGAAGTTATAATTTTATATTTGGCAAATTTGTTTGCGACCATTATTCATCGCACGTACGCTTATTGATACCTTTTTAAAATTACTAAAAATCCATATTCCATCCACAATTCAGGTATTTCAACTTCAAACTATATTTTTTTTTTTGCTTCAGGATGATGAAGAGAAAGTAAGTATGATTGCAAGAAAATACTTCCATCTGGCGAACTCTTGGGTCTGGTCGTATTTTTTAATTTAACAAAGTCAAGTCTTACTCCCCAAAATAGGGTAAACTTGGCTTAATTGCTTTTCAAATAGAATCTCTTTATTTTTGTCAGTATCACTCAGGGAATCATAAAATTAATGAAATACAAATTAGAAAATGTCATTTTAAGGAAAATTGAAGTTATTAAACCCATGCTGAAAAACCAATCAATCATAGCGGGTTGGATTTTTGGATTACTCATTTTACTCATTGGACTCACAATTCCCAAAACCTTCACCGAAACGCTAAATCAAATAAATGTACTTTTACTCAGCACTTTCGCTCCTTTTTATTTGTGGTTGGGTTTTCTGATTGTAGTGGTGTCGGTCGTTTTGATTTTTCTGCCATTTAGCAAACAACGGTTGGGAAACGACAAGGCAGAATATTCGTGGCTCAGTTGGATTGCCTTGTTATACAGTACGGGCATGGGTTCGGGTTTGTTGCTCAGAGCCGTACAAGAGCCAATTTATTATCTCAATCATCCGCCAGTGGAAAGTGCGAACCTACAAAGCACCGCCTTGCAATACACCTTTTTTCATTGGGGACTCACGCCCTGGAGTTTTTATAGTTTGTTTGGCTTGATAGTCGCCCATCATTTATACAACAAAAAAGCTGCCTCTTTTTTAGAAGCAATTATACCCCAAAACAAAAGCAAAATACTAAAAGATGGTTTCAATATTTTCATTATTTTAATCACAATCGTGGGCGTAGTGGCTTCATTAGGCTTGGGAACGGGGCAATTTATTGGTGGTATTAATTCCTACTTTAAGATAAATTTAGGGACAAATTATTTGTTATTTTGTATATTAACGATGGGCGTTATCGCTACACTTTCAGCACTCACGGGTATTCAAAAAATCATAAAATATTTAGCCGATTTTGATATGCTTATTTCAATGGCTTTGCTCGTATTTATTGCCTTTTTCTTGGATTACAGCCACTTTTTTAATCAAACTTTCAGAGCATTTAAAGACTACATTATCGGCTTTCCGCAAATGAGTTTGTCATTAGGAAAATATAAAGTGAGCGATAGTTTTTTGAAAGATTGGACGGTTTTTTATTGGGCTTTTTGGTTGTCTTGGGTGCCATTTACGGGTATTTTTATTGCCCGAATTTCAAAAGGCAGGACGATTCGTCAGTTTTTAATCGCCACGATATTGATTCCTACGTTGGCAACGGTGGTCTGGTTTGCCGTGTTTGGCGATAAAGTCTTTGAAATCATGACTCAGCAAGGCACATATCATCAGCAATTTGATTCAATTTTTACCTCACTTTTTAATTTTCTCACCTTCTTTCCATTCAGCGAATTTACCATTTTGATTACTGCCGTTTTGGTGTTGATTGCCATTATCAATTCAGTTGATTCAGCCATTTTTGTTGTGAGCATGTTCTCGGATAATGGAAACGAAAACCCCTCAAAAAAGCACAAATTAATGTGGGGTATCATCATCACAGCAACCGCTATTGGACTTACAGCCGTGGGTTCAAAAAATCTACTAAACGCCATAAGCAATTTATTAATTATCATGGCTTTGCCTTTCAGTGTTGTTTATTTGTATATAATCATGCAATTTATTTCAAAAAATATTTTAAGAAATAAGCCTTGATTTCGTAAGCTTCAAGAAAAAAGTCAAGGAATGATTTTCGTAAAAGAAGATTTATTAAATCGTTTTAAGGGTAAAATCTTTTTTTCCAGAGAAGAATATTTGTGAAAAAAAAATTTAAAAATACTGGGCTTCTTTTTCAACAAGAAATATATTTTAAACTTCCAAAGCTTAGTTTACCTACAAAAAAATAGGTAAACTAAGCTTTATTGCTTTTCATACAGAATCTCTTTATTTTTGTCTGTATCACTCAGAGAATTAATAATAATGATTAAAATCATTAATAAATATTTAGACACATGACGCAAAAGCGAATATTATTTACGGGAGGAACTGGAAAGGCAGGAAAACACGTAATCCCTTACCTGCTTGAACAAGGGCATAAAGTGCTGAACGTTG
>JANPIG010000434.1:0-2009 GCA_031424875.1 Cytophagales bacterium | reverse complement strand
TCGGCATTAAATTCAATGAGTTTTATGGGCTTTCCGTCCAATCCTCCGCTCAAATCAAAGCGACCGTAGAGATGCCATTGTTTATCGTTTTCCCATGAATATTTTACTAAATCAATCAAGTTTTCGGGAATAGCTAATTCTACAAACAGGTCATTATCAACAACATATTGAGCTGCTTCAACAAACATTTCGTATAATAGATTGCCTGCTTCGAAATAATTTTCCGCTTCTTTTTCAGAAATAATCACCATTTCATCGGTAATATAAGGCAAAGTATTTTCACCCAACATCCAGTCCCAACCCGCATTCTGAAGAGATAAATTTGGAGAGATATTTAATTTTTTGAATTGCATATTTTTTTTAAATTATTTTCAATAATCAATGTTCAATGCCCAATGTTCAAGTAAAAAGGAAATTAGCTCGATTGCTAAACACTTGAACATTGAGCATTGAACATAGAAAATTTTAATTATTACCCTCTAAATCCTCCTCTCCCCGTACTCCTAAAAAAGCCACTTCGTCCACCCGCAGGTCTATAAGTAAGTGTACGTGAATTACCAATACTTTCATGGATTCCACTTGACTTTTGAAAGGCATTTTGAGATGAATAAAAGCGACTCATCATCGGGAAAAAGAAAAAGCCTGAATGATGTCTGCGGCGGTAAGTAGTATCTCTTGAATTACGAGTATTTGGGTTTAAATCAGGACGATAATTTGTATAATTGGGGCTGATAGTTTTTGCCAATAAATAGCCCATGCCACCAAACAAAAGTGCATTTGACAAATTATTACTTTGCCCAATAGAAGCCGAATTGGTTTTTATATCATTGTCAATCAAGGCTTTAACTGCTTGCGATGATAATGTTTCCTTTTTGCCATCCAAATAGGTTACAATGGCTACAGAACTATCCGCTGGCACTTCCACCTCATCCGTAATCTTAAATTCGCCTTTTTTTGTTTCAGAAATATATGTTTTTACACCCTTGGTATAGGCTTCAACTTCCTCATAATCAGAGTCTTCTTCGTTGGAAGAATTGCTACTACCGCAACTTTGCAACAACACAGAATTGCCCAAAATAGCCAATGCCAATGAGCCACTGATTGAGATGTCTTTTACTTTACGAATAAATGATTTTTTGCGTATGATGGTCATGATTGTCTTGGTTTTTGTTAATACAAATATATCTGAAAACGGTTTGATTTTTAACAATTTTATAGGAGTGGTTAAATTGTCTTGGATAATGGTTGAGATTTGCAGAAATTTACTAAAATATAAATGAGTGGAAAAATATCCGTGGCACGGCTAAACTCGCAAATTATTGAATACCAAATAATTATTATGAGTCGTGCCTCGGTTTTATTATCAATTTATTTATCATTTGTAATTAATTCCAAAAACTTCACAAATAACATGACTAATACGCAAGTAAAGTTGGCGGCTCGTCCCGTCGGAAATCCCAAAGAAACTGATTTGTTGATTGAAGAAACTGCTGTTCCCACCATTCAAGACGGTGAGGTTTTAGTGAAAACAAAATATATTTCTCTCGACCCTGCTATGCGTGGTTGGATGAATGATGGCAAATCGTACATCAAACCCATACAAATCGGAGAAGTTTTCAGAGCAGGAACGGCCGGGGAAGTAATTGAATCTAATAACCCAAATTTTGTTGTTGGCGACTACGTTACAGGCGGTTGGGGCGTGCAAGAATTTGGGGTTTCAAACGGTAAAGATTTAGTAAAAGTTGATACTAATATTGCTCCTTTGACTACCTATTTAGCCACTTTGGGAATGCCAGGGATGACGGCATATTTCGGATTGTTGAACACTGGACAACCCAAAGAAGGCGAAACCGTAGTAGTCTCAGGTGCATCTGGTGCGGTTGGAAGCGTGGTTGGGCAAATCGCTAAAATCAAGGGTTGTAGAGTAGTGGGCATTGCGGGCGACCAAGAAAAATGTGACTATTGTGTAAATGAACTGGGCTTTGATGCCTGTATTAATTACAAAACTG
>JANPIG010000433.1:0-3755 GCA_031424875.1 Cytophagales bacterium | reverse complement strand
TGCTCCTTTGGTTTTAGACCCAGCCCAAGTTGAGGATTCAGCGTATTTAGATAGCGTTTTTGCTGAATATAGAGAAGGATATAAGGCTTATTATGAGACTTGTAAAAAATCGAATTCTCCTGCTATGCGTGACCCAAATCCTGTGGTAATTTTATATCCAGGCGTTGGTATGTTTACTTTTGCCAAGGATAAAACTATGGCTCGTTTGGCTTCTGAATATTATACCAACGCCATTAATGTTATGAAGGGGGCAGAAGCCATTTCAGAATACACCGCCTTGCCACGCCAAGAAGCATTTGATATTGAATATTGGTTATTGGAAGAAGCAAAATTACAACGTATGCCAAAGCCAAAAGCTCTGTCAGGAAGAATTGCGATGGTAACGGGTTCAGCGGGTGGAATTGGAAAGGCTATCGCTAAAAAATTCGCAGAAGAAGGTGCTTGCGTAATTTTGAATGATATTAATGAGGAACGTTTAGCTTCGGCAAAAGATGAATTTATCAAGAAATTTGGGAGAGATTCAGTCGCTACAACGCTCTTGAATGTTACCAACGCCCAGAGTATTACAGATGCTATGGGTGCTGCAGCCTTAGCTTTTGGCGGAGTGGATATTATCGTGAATAATGCAGGAATCAGTATCTCGAAACCCATTGAAAATCATACGATTGAGGATTGGGATAAACTCTATGATATTTTAGTAAAAGGTCAGTTCTTGGTTACACAGGCGGCTGTTGCAGTGATGCGTAAGCAAGGAATTGGCGGAGATATTATCAACATTGTCAGTAAAAATGCCTTAGTTTCGGGACCCAATAATGCGGGTTATGGTTCGGCAAAAGCGGCTCAATTGCACCTTTCAAGACTGAATGCGGCTGAATTGGGAGTGGATAAAATCAGAGTAAACGTAGTGAATCCAGATGCCGTAATTGCCGACTCAAATATTTGGGCAGGTGGCTGGGCAGAAGGTCGTGCAAAGGCGTATGGAATAACGGTTGAGGAATTGCCAGCTTATTATGCAAAACGTACATTATTAGGAGAATCAATCTTACCAGACGATATAGCAAATGCCTGTTTTGCCTTTGTGGGGGGACTTTTGAGTAAATCAACGGGGAATGTTTTGAATGTAGATGGTGGGGTGGCAATGGCGTTTGTGCGATAATCTATATTCTATTAAATCGTTAAAAATTATTCCAAAAACAAAATCATGCAAATCTCAAAATCTTTTATAGATCAATATAATAACGACAATCTTAAAGTTCACCAACGGAAATTGGATTTCAGCATCTCTGAAATACCTGATAGTGAAGCCATTATTCAACAATTAATAGCCTTCCAAATTGCCATTCCTTCATGGGCATTAGGCACGGGCGGAACACGTTTTGGACGTTTCCCAGGCGGTGGCGAACCTCGTAGTTTGGAAGAAAAAATTGAAGATGTAGGTTTGCTTCATGCACTAAATCAATCGTCTGGGGCAATTTCTTTGCACATTCCTTGGGATATTCCGACGGATGCCAATGCCATCAGAAACCTTGCCGCACAGCATGGATTAAAGTTTGATGCCGTAAACTCAAACACTTTTCAAGACCAAGCAAGTCAAGCATTAAGTTATAAATTTGGCTCTTTGCAAAACGTCAATAAAGCCATTCGCAAACAAGCCATCGACCATAATATTGAGGTAATTAAACATGGTATCGAATTAGGCTCTGAATCATTAACTGTTTGGTTGTCAGACGGTTCGTGTTTCCCTGGGCAACTAAATTTCAGAAAAGCCTTTCAAAATACTTTAGAAGGTTTGCAGGAAATTTATGCTGCTTTGCCTTCAAACTGGAAGATGTTTGTAGAATATAAATGTGCCGAACCCAACTTCTATTCTACCACAGTTGGCGACTGGGGACAATCACTTTTATACGCCAATAAATTAGGTGAAAAAGCCTATACTTTGGTGGATTTAGGACATCATTTACCCAATGCCAACATTGAACAAATTGTAGCCCTATTACTGATGGAAGGTAAATTAGGCGGTTTCCATTTCAACGATTCCAAATATGGTGATGATGATTTGACGGCTGGGGCAATAAAACCCTATCAGCTATTCCTAATTTTCAATGAATTAGTAGAAGGAATGGACGCACGAGGAATGAATCATGCCACAGATTTAGGCTGGATGATAGACGCATCACACAACGTAAAGGACCCCTTGGAAGACCTTTTGCAATCAGTAGAAGCCATCATGATGGCGTATGCCCAAGCCCTTTCGGTGGATAGAAAAGCCCTTGAAGTTGCCCAGAATGAGAATGATACCGTTCGTTGTCAAGAGATTTTACAAAACGCTTTCCGAACCGATGTCCGTGCTTTGGTAGCAGAGGCAAGTTTGCGTGCAGGAGGAGCATTGAGTCCAATACAAGTATTTAGAAATCTGAGAGTTAGAGAAACTTTGATTAGTGAAAGAGGCTCGAAGAGCGTGGCAACGGGTTTGTAATGCTGTATTTTTTCTGTATTTTTGAGTCGAATTAAATAACAAAGTCATGCAAACAATCAAAAAAGAATTGACCGAAGAACAACGCCGTCAAAACAGAATGGCATTGGGCGAAAGAATGTTGGCAAGCAAACGACAGATGCAAAAGGAAATGAGGGAAGATTGGGAAAAGCCAGAAATACAAGCAGCAATAGCCAAATTACGTAAAAGAAATGAAGAAAGAGGAACACCAATCGTTAGGATATGATTATGATTTTGTAGGTGGTGAATTCAATACATACATCTTTGAAACTTCTCAAAATGTTTTTTATGAAATAAAAATCAAGCCATTTTTTTATCTTTTTGACTCTGAATCTATTTATTCAAATCATACATTTGAGTTTGGAATGGGTGTTTTGTCGAGTTCATCGACAAAATTACCTCCCCCTGATTCTCAGATTCCAATAACTATCGCATCCATTTTCATAAATTTTTTTGAAAGATTTACAGAGCCTTTGGTCATTTATATTTGTGATTCTTCTGATTCAAAACAACTGGCTCGACAGAGGAAATTTAACACGTGGTTTTCAGAATTTAAACGACCAGAGTTCTTTAAAATCGAAGCAAATCTTTTGGATAAAAACGGAGAACCTATACCAAGTTCTTTAATTTTGAAAGTCAGTAATCCATTCTTTATGCAAATTATTGAAGAATTTAAAATGATTATTGAGGGGTATAGCAATAAATAAAATGAAAATTCCTGTCTGTGCCATTTTTGATATTGGCAAAACCAACAAAAAACTTTTTCTTTTCAACGAAAACTACGAAATAGTTTTAGAAAAATCCACACAATTTTCAGAAATCCAAGATGAGGACGGCTTTCCTTGCGAAGATGTCAATCTCTTGAAAAATTGGGTTTTAACGTCATTTGAAGAGATTTCTCAACTCGAAGAATACGATATTAAGGCCTTAAACTTCTCTACTTACGGGGCAAGTTTTGTTCATGTGGATGCGGACGGTGAAACAGTTGCCCCTTTGTACAATTACCTAAAACCTTATCCCGAATATCTTAGAAAACAGTTTTATGATACTTACGGAGGCGAAGAACGCTTTGCTCAACAAACCGCTTCGCCTATTTTAGGAAGCCTCAATTCGGGCATGATTTTGTATTGGTTAAAATACGAAAAACCTTCTCTATTCTCTCAAATCAAGTATTCTCTACATTTACCGCAATATATTAGTCTCTTATTCACAGGAAGATTTTTTAGTGATATTACAAGCGTAGGTTGCCACACAAATCTCT
>JANPIG010000432.1:0-7352 GCA_031424875.1 Cytophagales bacterium | reverse complement strand
TTTTGACAACAATTCTCGCCTCCGTGGTGGGAAAACAAAATAGCGTCCTTCCGTCCTTGCGGTTAAATCAATGCACCCTATCCCCTCTAACTTCCAGATTCTCAATCACTTGTGCTTCAATTTCGAGCCATTCAGTCCAACGAGTTTTCACGTATTCGGGTGAAAGGTATTCTTTGGCAAGGTCTATGAAATTTACGTAATGTCCTGCTTCCGAAATCATTAACTCGTAATAAAAATCCCTTAGGCTTTCGTCTGAGATTTCCAAAGAAAGTATTCTAAAACGTTCACAACTTCGGGCTTCTATAAGAGCATTCAGAAAGAGTCTTTCTCCTAATTGCTGATCACGAGTACCGCCGTGTCGCATAGAATTATACAGACGATGCACATATTCATCCCTACGTGGGGTTCCGAAAGCAATTTTTCGTTTGTCCATTTCCTTCAAAACCATTCTGAAATGAGCCCATTCTTCCGATACCACAGGCATCAAAACTTCCCTAAGTTTGTCTTTTTCAGGGTATTGGATAATTAATGAAATACACGAAGAAGCCGCTTTCTGCTCGCAATAAGCATGGTCAATCAAGATTTCGTCAATGTTTTTTTCTGCCACATTTACCCAACGTGGGTCAGTTGGGAGTTTCAAGCCCAACATGGTTTTATTAGCGTTATTTCGTTGTTCTGTTGTCATTTTTGTAACTACATAGTAAAGATAGAAAGGATTAGGGTTTATAGAATTTCAATTTCGTTTTACTTCTATAATTATGAAAAATAAAGTCTTTTCTATTAATCAAACAATAACCAATGCACGCCAAAAGCTAAAACTCTACCCATTCCTGCGAATCCTGGGGCGGCGTAATAGTTACTTTTAATTAAAGGCAAGCGATAATTGACGTGGGCAAACTTGAAAAATAATCTCACCCGGTTAATTCGCATATCCGCAAAAACATCCACTTGGGCATAGCCTTGAATCGTTTGTTTATCCTGTAAATAAAATTGTTGCGTAACGGGCATATAAGCATTTCCGCTGTATTCTGACTGATAATTAATATCTACACCCGTTTGAATAAATAGTTTTTTTCTAAACAATAAATCAATGGCAACTCTTGAATTGATAAAAGTTGTTGGCATGGGCATAACCTTATTTACATCTTCTTGCAGGTTTATAAATATCTGATTGGTAGTTGAAAATCTCCTCCATCTGTAATCTATGCCCAACCCTAATCGAGTAATAAAAATATCAGACTTATTTTGCTGAACAAAAGCATCTTTATCGAAGTAGATAAAGCCAGAGATTTTGTTTATTTCAATGTTAGGATGTAAGTTAAAATTCTTGAATTTTAACTTAGTATAAGCATAGGCATTGAGCGAAGCTACATTATCCTTTACAGAATTCTTCCATCGAAAAGCATTATTGAGCATACTTTGTTGAACTAAGGTAGGTGTAGTAGAAATGTAACTTCCTCCCACATTTAGCCACTTTCCTTGAAACTCTCCATTCAATCTGAAATTTTTAAAATCTAATGACGTTTCCACTTCACCGAATACTCTCGTACTATCTTTGAAATATTGATTGAGCCAAAGTCCTAAATAATTTTCATTTTTTCCAATTGTCGAATATTCCTCATTCCGAGTAGTCGCATTTAAGGAATAATTTGAATTGGTAAAATTTCTATATCGAAAATGAGCTCTATAGTTAAAACCTTTATAAAAGCCCTTTAAACCAGTTTTTATCTCATAATTCGTATATACATTTTCGTTATAAACGGAATCCAAAGCTAATTTTCTAAAAGTAGCCGTATCGGTCGGGTACTTTGCTCCAATTAATGAAAAGGCATCCATTTGATAAGCAAAAGGGTAAAAACCTGTTTGCCAATTGGCAGCAAAACTCTTGTCACCAAACTGTACCTTACGAGTCTGAATATCAATAGTTTGATATACTTGAAAGGCTTTATAACCCACATATTCATGATACAGATGAAAATTATAAGATTTATCTCGTGTATAGGCAGTGGTTAGAATAGGTTTATTGCCGTCCAAATCCAACATTTCATCATACGTGTTCAAACGATTTTGTGTAGGATTTTGCTCTAATACCAAGCCTCCTTGATCATTAACATTTCGGTCTGCCAAATTGACAAAGGCTAATAAAGAATACTTCTTATCTTTGGTCTGATAATTAGAATGAATCGTGAAATCCCAATGGCTTATGGCAGTGTTATCTCCTGTAGTTGTTTTATCTACCAATGTCTTATTAGCAGAAATTCTCTGCACATTTAGGCCTACATTCCAAAGGGAATCTATATTCCGGCTCAATTCAAATTGAAGTAAATCTTGTTCGCCTCCACCTGGTACATATATAATGCTCGAAAAAGGGGATTTCGTGTTATAATACCTTACTTGTGAGGGTTTTATCTCGTAAAGTGTATAAGCATCGTAGCCTAAAAGTGTGCCTATTTGCTCAGGGGCTTTATAGAAAACTGGGCGAATGGCAGTGCCAATATTTCCTAAATCTTGATATAAACTCTTGTTTCTCTGAACAAAATTATAATTGTGAATACCATTCAAAGTAGTATCAATTGTATAAAGTCGTTTTCGATTATTTACCACATCTTCCTCCAAGAAATAACGGGTAGATGTAGGCCCATAAATCACTTTAGTAGAATCATCTAAACCAATTCGGCCTGATGTATTATTCTTTTTAGTATCTCTGGGAGGAAAGGTATTGTTGGGATTATTGCCCGTAGGAAATCCCGAAGTTGGCGTAGTAGGAAAACCCGTTCCTTCTTGTTGGGTAGGAAACTGGGCTTTCAACGAACCTGAAAATAACAAGGTAAGGACAGCAATGATATATATGTTTACTTTCACAATACAAATTTAAGGTAAAATTATAATTAGTGATTGGTGATTCATTAATAGTTATTAGCGTATGAGAATCCATGAGACCTCAAACTATCAAAAATCATTTTATCAAAAATCAATTTTTCGTTTTCATTTATAAACGCAATTTCTATAGGCAAATAGAAAAGTGGAATATCTTTTAATAATCTATGATTAAAAAAGGGTTTGAATTTGACCATATCTTTTTCAGTCATCAAAACTGCCAAATCTGATGATTCATGCTGTTTTTTGAGATAAATTGTAGTCAAATCTGATTCATTATATTGATGATGATCTTTAAAAATCAAATGATTGATTTCCTTAAAATTCTTTTGACAATATGCCTCAAAAAGTTCAGGTTTGGCAATTCCCGAAACCAGCATTACCTTTTTTGAAAAATCAAATTCCTCTGATTCAGAACGGCAATTAATTGGTTTTCCGTATAAAATTTTGGTAAATAAAACGGGCGTATTTTCATTTAAAAAGGGACTCATCCTATTTTTTAAAGAATCCTGTTCTTTCCAATTCAATTTATCTGGGCATTTGGTTATCACTACCAAATCTGCTCGTTTTGCTCCATGCCTTTGTTCTCGCAAGCGTCCCGCAGGGAAAGGATAGTCTTCGTCAATCGGACGATTATAATCAATCAGTAAAATATTCAAACTTGGCTTTACGGCACGGTGCTGATAGGCATCATCCAAAATAATCACCTCTGTGTCAGGCTTTTGTTTCAGAATTTGCTCAATAGCTATTACTCGCTTCTCCCCTACTGCAACGTTAATTTCTTGGCCAAATTTCTGATAAAACTGCATAGGTTCATCACCTATAATTGCTGCGTTTGCCGTATTGTCTGCCAAAATAAAGCCTTTTGTTTTTCGTCCATAGCCTCTACTCAACGTTATGGTTTTATGCTTATCTTTCAATAATCGAATGAGATATTCAACCTGTGGCGATTTTCCAGTACCTCCCACCGTAATATTACCCACATTGATGACGGGTATTTCAAAAGCCTTGGACTGGAATAACCCATTATCGAACATGTAGTTACGCAAATCAGTTATTAAACCATATAGCCATGAAAATGGAAGAAGTAAGTATTTTATCATTTATTTAAAAAAATGTATCACAAAATTCAGAAAGATTTATGAATTTTAGTATATTCACACCCCATTTAAGAAATATTAACGTGTCTATTTTACGTTAAAAAAACCTTTCCAAAACCTAACGAACAGATATTTAGTTAATTAACATTTTATTAAGCGTTGAAAATTTGTATATTTCAACATAAACTTACTTTGCTAATACCGTCCTAACCAAGCCCTGATTTTCAAATCATGAGTCTTAAAGCCGTATTTACTAAACATACACTTGATTTTAAATTCGAGGCAGGCACGTCTCGAGGAGTGCTTACGCATAAAGATAGCTACTTTATCAAGATTTTTGATTCTGAAAATTCTTCTATTTTTGGTTTAGGAGAATGTTCGCCCCTTAAAGGCCTCAGTTTAGACGACCGTCCTGACTTCGATTTACAATTACTCAGCATTTGTGAAAACTTCAATACGCTCGACCTTGAAGTATATCCTTGGAATCTTAGTATTATTCTTGATCAAGTTTTGGACAAAAATTATCCTTCTGTTGTGTTTGGTTTTGAAACTGCCCTTCTGGATCTCATGAATGGTGGCAAACGTTCGGTTTTCAACAATGCCTTTGCTAAAGCCGACCGTACTATTGACATTAATGGTTTGGTATGGATGGGGAGCAAAAATTTTATGCTTACACAGATTGATGAGAAATTGGCCTTGGGATATAACACTATCAAAATGAAGGTTGGGGCGATTGATTTTGAAAAAGAATTAGAGGTATTGTCCAATATTCGAAATCGTTATGATGAAACGCAAATTACACTAAGAGTAGATGCAAACGGTGCTTTTTCAGTGCATGAGGTAATTGAAAAGTTAGAAAAATTATCAAAATTCAAACTCCATTCCATCGAACAACCCATCAAGCAAGGCAATGAAGATTTGATGGCTGAGCTTTGTCATATTACGCCCGTGCCAATTGCTTTGGATGAAGAACTTATCGGAATTCGTGAATATACAGATAAATATAAGTTGTTGAAAAAGATAATGCCTCAGTATATTATTTTAAAACCAACACTTTTGGGCGGTTTTCAACAATGTCGTGAGTGGATTGAAAATGCAAATCGTTTAAAAATTGGTTGGTGGATGACTTCCGCTTTAGAATCTAATATTGGCTTGAACGCCATCACACAATTTACCGCAGAATTCAATAATCCTCTTCCGCAAGGGCTCGGTACTGGACAACTTTTTCATAATAATATTCCCTCTCCCCTCGAAATCTCAAAGGGTAAAATTCTCCATAATCCAAATCATGTTTGGGACTTATCGGTCTTGGAATTCTTAGTGTGATTTTTTTTTACCACATAGATAGGATAGAAATGATAGAATTAAGGAAGTATTTAGAATTCCCTAAAACCTAAACCTCTCTATGTTGGCTATGTGGTTGCAAAATGATTACCACATAGATAGAATAGAAATGATAGAAAAAATCTGATTATAAATTTGAGTTTCATCTTTGTACTTTGCAAATTTGCATAAAAAACAAACGTATGGTTTCGTAGAAAATTAACATTTCTATGATTTCTATGTGGTAAAAATTAACCTCCATGAATATAAAAGCACTTGACCAAGAACTTCTTGCATTATTTGAGAAACGCATAGAATTGAGCCAAATGGGCTACGACCATAAAAATTATGATGACGTAGAAGAAGAACTTCACGATTTGGAAGATGAATTTAATGATAAATATGGTGATTATTTAGAACAAATTCTGGAAAATATTCATAAGGAATATTGTCCAGAATCAGACGTATTGTTGCCAACTGCCTACTTGGCAAAATCATTCAAAATAGCTCCTGATGGCAGTATAGAGGTAGGGAAAAATGCAGGCGTTGAAGTAGAATTAGAAGCCGACCCAGCCGCATCTGCTAAATTATTGCTACTACCTACGCCTGTAAGAATCGTTTTGCAGGTGGGGAAAAATAAGAAAATTGTCTGGAAAGCTGAATAGTTTATAAAATTTTACCACATAATAAGGATAGAGAAGATTAGTGTTTAAGAAAATATTTTTATTATTATTCTTTTCTATCCTTTCTATGTGGTAATATAAAAAACTTCTGCCGAAACATTCGACAGAAGTCTGTACTATAAACCATTTTTATTTCTCTACACTAAAATTCTATTGAACGCCATCAGTTTGAGCACGTAATACAGCTTTTGCTCCTACTGCTTCCCCAATTTTCAGGCCACCTTCACAATCCATTTTATAATGAATTCCTCCCAACACTCTCGATTTTGAAGCATCTGCGGCTTGACTTTTGAAACTGCTTGCCCCCTCTGGAAAAATATAGCTTAATACCGTACAAGCTGCCGCCGAAAAAGTTGAATGACCTGAGGTATAGGAGGGGAAATTGGGTAAACCCGTTAGCGTTTTTATTTCTGGATCCATCTGTGATGGTCTTGGATAATAATAATAACTCTTTGTGTACCAGCAACTTATGGAAGCATCCATCATAGCAGAATTCAAAAGAGCATAATTACGAGCCGTTCGCACCTCCGACATTTTTGCATCAACAATATACTTCTCCGCAATCTGGTTCCAATGCCCAGGTGGGGTATGAGTGCCTGCACCATCTGCCCAATAATTTACGATAGCAATGTTCTCACGAGTAGGATTTTGAGTATAATTTTTCACCTCTGCCAGCTGTGCTTTAAACTCTGCTGAGTTGGTAGGTAAAGGCGGAAAGGAAGTACTTATATTCATAATCGTAGCTCTATCCATATTCCAAGGTATGATGTTGCCATACATGGGTAACATAGGAGGGCGTGGAGAATTTTCTAAAGATTTCCAAGCAATTTCACCACGCTCTTCACAGCGTTTTGTAAGACTATCCCATTTGGTTTGCGAACCCACGGCATTCGCCATACCATCGGTGCGGAAACGAGCAAATACTTTGGCAAAAACTGCTTTCCCAACCCTCTCCCCTGCCTCAATATCCGAGCGAGTAGAAACGCCTGCCCATAATTTAAACCATTTTTGTTCTTCCTTCTTTTTGTATAAATAAAGTGTATCGGCTCTTCCTGGAAACAAACGTTTCATGAACTCATAGCTCACAGCCGCCATCACCGCATCCTCAGAAGGATATGATGACAATCGTGGAGCTGCTACTATAATTGGTGTGATAGTGCCATCTACTGCATTGGGAGTTTTACGGTTATATTGTTTCTTCAATGCCATAGCCATTACGAGTGCATCATACTGAGCTACAGACACATACGCATACGCACGGGCCGCATAAGGCGGATTTGAGAAAGGGAAACTTGTACCCGTGCCGTTCAAATTATCAGGATCTGCCGAACTTGGAATAGGGTAATTACCTTTGTCATCTTCGGCTGGT
>JANPIG010000431.1:0-4405 GCA_031424875.1 Cytophagales bacterium | reverse complement strand
TGACTTAAAAACTGATTCACAAGAAACAGTCAACTTGGCTAAAAATGAAAAATATTATACCACTTTACAAAATTTAAGAGCAAAAACAAATCAATTAATTAACAAATACAAAGACCCATATTCTGGAATTCCATCGGGTTTGATGGTGGAGTTTATACGTCAATCTGCCCAAGTAAAAGTTATAGATTTAAGTCCAGAATATAGCTGGATTGTCCCCAAGGAAGCTGTTTCGCAGTTGGCGTACCAGATTTTAGTGTCTTCTTCAAAAGTAAATATTGATAATAATATTGGGGATATTTGGAATACGGGACAAATCAGAAAGAACACTTCAAGCAATATTTCGCACGGTGGTAAAACCCTTGAAATTGGAAAACAATATTTCTGGAAAGTAAGGATTTGGGATGCCGATAACAGAACCAGCGATTATTCAGAAACACAATCATTCACGATGGGTGAACCTAAAAATCAATTGACATCCGCTAATATTTTCCAAATCGAAAAAATTAAACCAAAGTCATTTATTAAGAAAAATGCAAATTCATATTTTATAGATTTTGGGAAAGATGCGTTTGCGAGTTTGGAATTAAATTATGCTACTTCTAAATCAGATACTTTAATTATTAGAGTTGGAGAAGAGTTGAGTAATGGGCAAATAAATAGAAATCCCAATGGTACAATTAAGTATCAGGAGGTAAAAATGGCAGTTAATCCTACCACTCAAACTTACCAACTCAAACTAAAACCCAACGAACGAAATACTAAATCAGTTGCCGTTGCTTTGCCTGATTCCTTTCCAGTTTTGATGCCGTTTCGATACTGTGAAATTGAGAATGCTTCGGCAAATATTGAAGCAAATTATATTACTCAAAAGGCATATTTTAGCTATTTTGAGGATAATCAGAGCCATTTTAGTAGTTCCGACACGGTTTTAAATAAGGTTTGGGATATGTGTAAATATACCATTAAAGCCACAACTTTTGCGGGTTTATATGTGGACGGTGAGCGTGAGAGAATTCCCTACGAAGCTGATGCTTATTTGAATCAATTAAGTCATTACTCCACCGACCGAGAATATGCCATAGCCCGCAGAACGATTGAGTATTTTATGGAGCATCCAACATGGCCCACCGAATGGCAACAACACGTAGCCTTGATGTTTCATGCGGATTATATGTACACGGGAAACACCGAATTGATTGCCAAATATTATGAACAATTAAAGCATAAAACCTTGATGGAATTGGTGCGTGAAGATGGTTTAATAAGTTCGCAATCAGAAAAAAACACACCCGAATTTATGAAAAAATTGGGTTTTACAGACCCAAAAGAAAAGTTGAAGGACATAGTGGATTGGCCTCCTGCACAAAAAGATACAGGCTGGAAATTAGCCACCGCCGAAGGTGAACGAGATGGTTTTGTGTTTATGCCTTATAACACGGTCATCAACACTCTTTTCTATAAAAACATGGAAATCATGGCTGAATTTGCTAAGGTTTTGAATAAAATGGAGGATGAAAACCAATTCAGAATTATGGCTCTGAAAGCCAAAAATGCGATTAATGAAAAATTATTTGATAAAAAAACGGGTGCTTATATAGATGGTGAAGGCACAAGTCATTCATCACTTCACGCCAATATGATGGCTTTGGCGTTCGATATTACGCCTGAGAATCATAAAAAAACAGTCGTTGATTTTATTAAATCAAGAGGGATGGCTTGTAGTGTTTATGGCTCTCAATATCTCTTAGAAGGACTTTATAATGCCAATGAAGCGAATTATGCCTTGAAATTAATGACGGCAACTAACGACCGTAGTTGGTGGAATATGATAAAAGTTGGTTCAACAATGGCTTTGGAAGCATGGGATATAAAATACAAACCAAACCTCGACTGGAATCATGCTTGGGGTGCAACTCCTGCCAATATTATAGCCAGAAATATGTGGGGAATTCAGCCACAAACGCCAGGTGGAAGTATCGTAAGCATCAAACCACAATTAGGCAATTTACAAAAATCAGAAATATCAGTTCCAATGTTGAAAGGTACAATTAACGCTTCATACATACGAAAAGCAAAATTAAATCAAGTCTATATTTTTGAAATACCCGCCAATGTTTCTGCCGAATTAGCACTACGTTTTTCGCCAGAAGATGTGGTTTTATTGAACGGAAAAAAAGTTGATACATCATTCAAGACCATTAGACTATCATCGGGAATGAATATCGTGGAATTGAAAGTGAATTCTTATTGAAATTAACTTAATCACACCGTTAAGGGATTCTCTTTAACTTCCCGAAAGTTCTATTTACTTTCTGGAAGTTCCACCAGCAAACAATTTTTTACTTTAAAAACTAATAATTACTTAGTTTACGGTGTGATAAATGACAAAACTTATTGATAGTTAACTGATTATCAATTTAAGTAGTCGTTAAGTTTTAAGTCAATAAGTTGTTAAGTTAAAAATGGCTCATAAATTATTGATTATTAAATAGTTATAGATGATTTTTAGATTTATAATAACATAAACTATTTCTCAACGAATACTAATTAACTTTTATTTTTTATCTATTTTAATATGAAAAAGGTATTTCTTTTATGTTGTTTATTTGTAAGTTTTAGCTACTTTTTAATCGCTCAAACCATTGAACAGCGACCTATGATTTGGGTTAAACCAAGTGATAAAGCAGCAATCTTAGATAAAATTGCCAAGAATCAATGGGCAAAAGATTATTATGAAGATTTCAAAAATCGGGTGGAAGAAGATGTAAAAAATCATCAGTCTGACCCCAAAGCATATTTGAGTAAAATGCCTATAAGTTGGGCTAAAAATGAAAAGGGCATTATTTCTCCCGCATTTCAAGTAAAAAAGGGACGACAAGAAAATGCCGATCAACGGGCTGCATTGAGGCATTATTTGCAAACTGGAATTGATTGCGGAGTACTTTTTTTCTTAACCGATGAACCCAAATATGCACAAATTGGAGCCGATATTTTGAACAACATCATCGAAGGAACGGCTCCAATTGAACCTGGCAAAGAAATACAAAATGGTGGCTATTTATTTTTTAATGATCATCTGGGTGAAGTTCGTGAAATAGGAGCTCAGATACCGATTCTCTATGATTTTATCTATCCTTTTATCGCAAAAGGCAATTTAGTTTATGATATTACGACTGATAAAAAAGTAAATTTTCAAGTCGAAAATGCCCAAAAAGTTTTTAGAAATTATATAAAACTTGCTTTGGAACATGGCATAATTGATTGTAATTGGCCTGTTTTAGAATCGCCAAGCCTTCTTGGAAATACGTTGGCACTTAATGATGAAACGGAGCGGAATAAATTTTTGGAATATTATCTTACCAAAAACACGCCCAATCAAGATGCCCTGTTGAAAGTCGCAAACTTCTATGTGAGCAACGGTGGAAAATGGCCCGAAAGTATTGGTTATTCAAGTGCCGTCGCAAGTTATTCTACCTATTTAATGACCCTTTTAACCAAAATGAATCCCTCCTTACATTTGGGAAATAAATATCCACAAATTCCCCTTGCCTTAACAACACCCTATTATTTAACCTATCCAAACAAAGACGAAACGATTCTTTTTGGCGATGGGCATCGGAAATTTCGTACTGATTATGAGTCTTTTGAAATGGCTTATTATCTTGGCACTTTGGAAAATTCTGATAAACTCAAAAAAGAATTTGGGGCATTAATAAACAGTGGATTAAATAGCAAAGCATATTCTCGTGGAAAATTAGGCAAAAGAAGTTCAAGTGCAGAGGTCTATCATGACCCCTTGCCGCTGTTGTGGTTTGCACCTACAATTGAAGGAGAAGTGAAGGATTATCCCCTGCCCGCCACCGACGAATTGCCTTTTGCGGGTATCGTTTTGCAACGCAATTTTAGCCCCAATAAAAATGAAAAAGATGCACTCATGGGCGTTGTTGCGGGTGGTTCGCACGTACACGGACACGCTTCGGGGATGAATATTGAGCTTTATGGGCGAGGGTATGTATTAGGACCGAAGGCTGGCAGAGGCTCTTATACCACTGAATTACACGAAAATTATTATCGCCTTTTTGCAGGACACAATACTGTCATCGTCAATGGTGAATCTCAAACCGAGGGCAGTTGGGCGGCCTTGGGAACAAATCGAGTGCAAAAAGTGGCAGTTGAACCAGCTGTTTTAGCAACGCCTATTTCACCAAATTATTCTTTTTCAACCACCAGTTTTATGGACGATAAAGGTGATAAAGCAGAAGCAACCCAAGAACGCACGTTGGGAATTGTTCGTACTTCGCCAACTACGGGTTTTTACATTGATATTTTCAAATCTAAATCCTCTTTGTCCAACCAATTCCACGATTATATTTATCGGAATTTAGGTGAAAAACTTGATTTTGAG
>JANPIG010000430.1:0-4823 GCA_031424875.1 Cytophagales bacterium | reverse complement strand
ACGTAAAATCTTAACTGATAGTACTTAATACTCATAATTCCATTTTAAAAAACACTAAAATTAAAAATTTATCTGAACAATTAGCTATAAGCAATTCACAAAGATACCCATTTTACAGCAAATCATTAACCGACATTTGTCATTATATTTAGATTTTTTGGGATTAGAAAGTAATTGTTGAAGTTTGATTTGTTATCAATCAATAAATCGCTTCGTGATGTGTTGATAACTATCCACTCTTCTATCTCGTAAGAAGGGCCAAGTTGAACGATAATATTCCATTTTATCTAAATCAATTTCTTGAACATGAACCTCCTCTTGATCGTGCGAAGCTAAATATAAGAGACTTCCAAAAGGATTTGCGACAAAACTTCCCCCCCAAAATTGTTGGTCGGCTTCACGTCCTACACGGTTCACCGATACTACATACACGCCATTTGCCACTGCATGAGAACGCTGAATGGTTTGCCATGCTGAATATTGTTCTCGGTTCATGTTTGGGTCTATTTCGTTAGTGTCCCAACCAATGGCTGTTGGATAAAAAAGCACTTCTGCACCCTTTAAAGTCGTAATTCTGGCGGCTTCTGGATACCATTGATCCCAACAAATTAATACGCCGATTTTGGCAAATTTTGTTTCAAAAATTCTATATCCTGATTCTTGGGGCGAAGCATCGTCTGACGAAGCGTCGCCCGGAGTGAAGTAGAATTTCTCATAATACCCAGGGTCGTCAGGGATGTGCATTTTGCGATATTTGCCTAAATACGCTCCATCAGCATCCAAAACGGCGGTGGTATTATGGTATAGACCTGCGGCACGTTTTTCAAATAATGAGGCAATAATTACTACGCCCAATTCTTTGGCAACGGTAGAAAGTGTCTCCGTGGAAGGTCCGGGGATGGCTTCTGCCAATTTGAAATTCTCATGGTCTTCCACATCACAGAAATATAGTGACGTAAATAATTCTTGTAAACAGACAATATTTGCCCCTTTCTGAGCCGCCTCACGAATCCCTGCGATTGCCTTTTGCATATTTGCCTGTACATCAGCGGTACACGACATTTGGACTAAGCCTATGTTTATTTTTTTATTCATTTGTTTACGAAAATTTTAAATCATTCATACACTTAAAATGCCCCAACGGACATTTTTTATACCCAATCTTTGAACACGGGCGACAATTCAAATCTTTATTCTCAATCACCTCAAAATCAGTTTGATACGGGTACATTCCAAACGCTGGAACGGTATTTCCCCAAATAGAAATCACTTTTTTCTTGAATGCCACCGCCACGTGCATCATGCCTGTATCGTGGGTGTAAACAATATTAGAATTCTTAATAATCGAAGCGGATTGGTTCAAATTACACTTCCCACAAGTATTAAAGATTTTCGATGTTTGATTTTCGATGTTCGATGTTGGTAGGCAAATCGCCGAAATCAATTTTTCGCCCATTTCTACATCCTCCTTCCCCCCAATTAACACCAAAGGCAAATGAATCGTTTGGCAAAGTTCAATCATTTTATTTAGGGGCAATTTTTTGGTTTCGTGTTGCCCTCCGATAGCGTAAACGGCATAACCTTTTCTGAAATTTTCGGGCAACCAATCCAAGTGCATTTCGTCTTTTTCTGGGATAAAATAATCTAAGCCTCTGTTATCATTTTTTACGCCCAAACTCTCCACCGTTTTCATGTATCTGTCCACAATATGAACTTTGGGCATGAGATTTTTTTTGAATTTTACCAATATCCATTTTTGAAGATTCAATTTATCGAAACTGAAAGATTTTACGCCTAATCGTAGCTTGATGATACTGGTTCTGAGGTTATTATGCAAATCAATTACATAATCGTAACGTTGTGATTGTAAGGATTTTACTAATTCATTCAAGCCATTTTCCAACACAAAAACCTTATCAATATAGGGATTATTTACTAAAAGAGATTGGTAAGATTTCTTTGTGGCATAATGCACTTCTGCCTCAGGATATTGTTGTTTAAGACAACGAATCACGGGCGTAGTAAGGACAATGTCACCAATGGATGAAAAACGGAGGATAAGGAATTTGGTCATAGCTTTGCAAAGGTATAAAAAAAGGCTAAAAACCATTCAATAATGAAAATTTACAGTCATAATTCATGATTTTCAAGTTCGCTATTTTGATGTATTCTCAAAAATTATCTTACTTTTATCAGAAAAAATATAGTTATTTGTAGAAGTTATTTTCCACTCTTAAAATTTCTATCACAAATGAACAAAAAACTATTAACCGCTCTCCTTTTATCTGCCACTTCATTCAGCATTTCTGCCCAAGATGATAAAGATGAAAAACCAGACGCTTCAACCTTCCAATTTCTTCCCGTTTATGATAGTTACGCTTCAAAGGAATGTAAAGTAAAATTGAAAGATGGTACCGTTGTAACAGGTATCAAAGATGATTTAGACCGCAAGAAAGGTCAGATTTATTCAATTGAAATTAAAGATGTAGC
This sequence comes from Cytophagales bacterium, assembly GCA_031424875.1. Taxonomy (GTDB): domain Bacteria; phylum Bacteroidota; class Bacteroidia; order Cytophagales; family Spirosomataceae; genus Arcicella. Next base: position 2,333 of record JANPIG010000430.1, on the reverse strand, counting down.
CACTGGAAAGAAAAAAGAATACGAAGCCGACCAAATTGATGAAATGTATTTGATTCCGTCAGGTCTAAACAAATTAACGACTAAAAGTGCCGCAATCTCTGATTTAAAATCTTATACCAACAAAAACTTGGATAAAATATTAGAACAAGGCTATGTATTTTTTAAGAATCAAGCGGTATCATTGAAAAATAAAAAGAAAGAACAAGAATATTTGATGCAATTGGTAAATCCAGACTTTTGTAGTGTAATCCAAGTATTTGGAGACAATATGGCCAAAGAAACTGCATCAGTAGGATTTGGCCCTTTGAAAATGGCAGGAGGAATTGACAAGTCGTTTTATGTAAAGAAAGGAGATGAAATATTTTGGTTAAAAAAATCAGATTTTGATGAAGGCTACGATAAATTATTTGCGGACAGTCCAGAGTTTGTAGCAAAATATCCTAAGAAAGATGCAGTTTGGAGAAAACTCAACTTTTACGTGTATGAATATACAAAATTGATGAACAAAGAATAGATTTAAAAATCATCAAAATTTATCAAAAGAAAGCCGATTCGAAAGATTCGGCTTTCTTTTTGTATTGTTGCAAGGCAAAAAAGCTAACTTTGTGGGCATGATAAAGATAGCACACGGATTTTAAGGATTTGACATGGATTTACTTTTTTGATTATCTGATATTAAAACCATCCTTATCCGTATCAAATCCCTAAAATCCGTGTGCCATCAAACCCGAAGATAACCAGTAACGAATAACCAAACAATGGCAGAACAAAAACAACAAGATACCGCTTCAACATTAAAAGACATTATTTCGCACGCCAAAGAATATGGCTTTGTATTTCCTTCTTCTGAGATTTATGACGGTTTGCAAGCCGTTTATGACTACGGTCATAATGGTGTTGAACTTAAAAATAACCTCAAAACACTTTGGTGGAAAGCCATGACGATGCTCAACGACAATGTTGTGGGAATTGATGCGTCTATTTTCATGCACCCGCTTACGTGGAAGGCTTCTGGTCACGTGGATTCGTTCAACGACCCGATGATTGACAACAAGGATTCTAAAAAACGCTACCGTGCAGACCAATTATTAGAAGCAAAAGCGGAACAATACGAAGCCGAAGGTTCGCCCGAAAAAGGCAAAGCATTATTGGAAGCAATGGCAAAAGCCATGACCGATGAGGACATGACGGGATTACGCCAAATCATCTTGGATGAAGGCATCAAATGTCCGATTTCAAATACGGCAAATTGGACGGAAGTTCGTCAATTTAACTTGATGTTTTCTACGCAAGTTGGGGCAGTTTCAGAAGATGCTTCTTTGATTTATCTTCGTCCTGAGACGGCACAGGGCATTTTTGTAAACTTTTTGAACGTTCAAAAATCTGGACGTATGAAAGTACCTTTCGGAATTGCTCAGATTGGTAAAGCATTTAGAAATGAGATAGTCGCCAGAAATTTTATCTTCCGTATGCGTGAATTTGAACAAATGGAAATGCAGTTTTTTGTTCGCCCTGGCACTGAAATGGAGTGGTATAACAAATGGAAAGAAACTCGTTTAAAATTCCACCAAGCCATTGGTTTACCTGACGAAAATTTAAAATTCCACGACCACGAAAAATTGGCTCATTATGCCAATGCTGCCGTAGATATTGAGTATAAATTTCCTTTCGGATTCAAAGAAATGGAAGGAATTCACTCACGGACAGACTTCGATTTGAAGGCTCACCAAGAATTATCAAGAAAAAAACAACAATATTTTGATGCTGAATTAGACGAAAATGGAAAACCTTATGGAAACTATATTCCTTACGTGGTCGAAACATCCGTAGGTGCTGATCGTCTTTTCTTAGCGATTTTGTGTAACGCTTATACCGAAGAAACTACGGGCGAAGGAGAAACGGAGAAGAAAAGAACCTATTTGAAATTCCATCCAACGGTTGCCCCAATTAAGGCAGCGGTTTTGCCTTTGGTCAAAAAAGATGGTTTAGCAGAAAAAGCACAGGATATTTATCATGCCTTAAAGCGTTCATTTAATGTTACTTACGATGATGGCGGAGCAATCGGAAAGCGTTATACTCGTCAAGATTTAATTGGAACGCCATACTGTATTGCAGTAGATTATCAAACGATGGAAGACGAAACTGTAACCATCCGCCACCGTGATTCGATGGAACAAGAGAGGGTACATATCTCTGAACTTCGTGAGAAAATTGGATTTGCAGTGAGTATGGAGCGGGTTTTTGAGGTTTTGTAAAACAAGTACCACAGGCTTCAGCCTGTATTTTTAAAAATTAACCACAAACGTACCACAGTACCACAGGCTTCAGCCTGT
>JANPIG010000429.1:0-2245 GCA_031424875.1 Cytophagales bacterium | reverse complement strand
CATTTGGCAACGCAAACGTCCAGCATTACCGACCGCTACCCTATTTATGATAGTACTTATGTTTATGACGGAAAAATTGCTGAACCATTAGGCGCATTTTTGAAAAACTATTTTGTAGTTGGCGGAAAAAATTATTCAAATGATAACTTTTTGAACCATAAGCCTGGTACCTATCGTGATTATTCAAATATTGGGGCTGGTTTGGCAGGATATATTATTGAAGTACAAACTGGAAAAAAATTGAGTGAATATGGTAAACACCATATTTTTAGACCACTAAAAATGGTAAATACAGGCTGGGCTTTATCAGAAATAAATATTAAAAACCACACAAAACTCTACAAAAAACAAGGCAAAATTGTCAATGAAATTCCTTTGTACGAAGGGATTTCCTACCCAGATGGTGGCGTGCGAACTTCGGTTAATGAACTTTCGAGGTTTTTTACCGCCTTATTAAACGATGGAAATTTTGAAGGGAAACAAATTTTAAAAGTAGAAACTGTACGAGAAATGACTCGTTTTCAACACACTGAAAGCAATAAACCAGAAAATGTAAGATTAGATAAATTGAATCAAGGGATTTTTTGGGCAACAAAATTGGGAGCAACCCGAATGGGTCATAATGGCTCAGACCCAGGAGTCAGAACTTTTATGCTTTCTGATTTAAAGAAAGAAGTAGGAATCATTATCTTCTTTAATACTTCACTTAATGAAGATGAAGAAGGTAAGTTTTTTGATATTTATGATGAATTGTATAAATATGGTATGAAACTAAAACAGGACAGTGATACCCTAAAACAAAGAAAATGACGATTATGAGGCAATCAATTAGTTATGGACTTATTATTTTATTGGTTAGTAACTTGACGAGTTGTCAGGCACAGACGAAAACGGAGACATCAGGTCAAAATCAAACAGAGAAGAATAAATTAGTTGGAGGTGGATGTGAAGGGTGTGAGCTAATGTATGTAGGAATGCCAAAAAACTTGGATTCGGAGGACGTAAGTTTGGGCTGGAATGAAAAGAATAATCAAAAATTAATTTTAACAGGAACGGCTTTTAAACTTGATGGCAAAACACCAGCTTCTGATGTGATTATCTATTATTGGCATACAGACCAAAATGGGCTATATTCATCTGATAAAGGCACACTTCTAAAAGCAAAAATACATGGACGATTGAGAGGATGGGTAAAAACTGACAAGAACGGAAAATATACTATTAAAACCTCTTTACCTGCCCCATATCCTAAAGATGTGATTCCACAACACATACATCTTTCCATCAAAGACCCTGAAATACAAAATGAGTATTTTACCGATTTATACTTTGATGATGATAAACTGTATTTAGCCCATAAAAAGAAATACGGGAAAATAGACCGATGCGGAACTGAACTACTGAGGGTTTTATTGCAAGGAGAAGTAAAAGTAGCTGAACACAACCTAATACTTGGGCTGAATATACCAAATTACCCAAAGACAAATCAATCAAAAACAAGTTCAGGACTTGAAATTGGTGAAGACAATCCTTCTTTTACACCTTATCATGCCTTTGGACCTGACAAAGGGACAAGAACCTGCCCAGTTTGTAAATACGGAAGGTTTCATGGAATTATTTACTTCGTAGGTAATAATCCAGATTGGGAAGATGTAAAAAAGTGGCTTACCTTTTTAGAGCAAGAAAGTATAACTCGAAGTAAATACCTGAAAGCCTATTTTGTGTATGGAAATGATAAAGATTATGATAAAAACACAAGACAGAGGCAACTAGAAAAAATCGGTACTGAACTGAATCTGAAAAACGTTGCTTTAACTTTTGTTCCATCCATGACAGACAACGAAAGTGAAGTGAACTTGAATAAAATAAATCCAACTGTGGAAAACACTTTCATTATTTACAGGCATAGAACAATTATTGATAAGTTCATCAATTTGAAAGCCAAGGCAGATAATTTCGAAACAATTTCATCAACACTCAATAAAACGAAAGGTGATTACTTCAATTTATCAGAGCCAAAGCATGACTGATTTAGTGGAAAAAGTTAGAAACAAAATACTTGAAATCCAAATTTTATTAAAACATGAAGACAAAATCCACCATTTTCATAACCACCATTGTTGTAATTTCTTTGACAATAATCCTATTCAGTTTCAAGACAAAAAGCAAACGCTCCATTGATGGTGCTTGGTCATTTGTTGAAGTCAAAACTGTAAGACCTGACAGAATAACAACAACAACATTC
>JANPIG010000428.1:0-1986 GCA_031424875.1 Cytophagales bacterium | reverse complement strand
GCTCGATGGTTACAAACCAACTCAAAGCCTTCGTAGCAAAACTAAAATCGAAAATGATTTTAGTGGAAAATTAGAAGACTGCGATATGTGGTCATTTGATGGTTCTTCAACTGAACAAGCTCCAGGTGGGTCTTCAGATTGTCAATTGAAGCCTGTTTTTATTTGTAAAGATCCCGAGCGTTCTTTATTAGGAACTCCATCATATTTAGTAATGTGTGAGGTGTTGGATGCTGCTGGAAATCCACATGAGTCAAACGGTCGTGCAACGATTGAAGATGATGATAATGATTTCTGGTTTGGTTTTGAGCAAGAGTATTTCTTGTATGATGTTGAAACAAACCTTCCTTTGGGCTTCCCAACAAATGGTTATCCACGTCCACAAGGGCCGTATTATTGTTCAGTTGGTGCCAAAAATGCTTATGGAAGACAAATTGTTGAAGAACATTTAGAATATTGTTTGCAAGCTGGTTTGAACATTGAAGGTATTAATGCTGAAGTTGCTGCTGGACAGTGGGAATTTCAAGGATTTGCCAAAGGTGCTAAGCAGGCAGGAGATGAAATGTGGGTTGCAAGATATTTATTAGAACGTTGTGGAGAGAAATACGGTGTTTGGATTAACTATCATTGCAAGCCTTTAGGAGATACAGATTGGAATGGCTCAGGTATGCATGCAAACTTCTCAAATACTGTATTAAGAACAGCTGGTAGTAAGGACGTTTATGACGTAATTTGCCAAGCATTTGCTCCATTTGTGAAAGAACATATTGAAGTTTATGGTGCTGATAATCATATGAGATTGACTGGTAAACATGAAACTCAGTCAATTGATCAATTCTCTTATGGTGTTTCTGACCGTGGTGCATCAATCCGTATTCCGATTGCTGCTGTTCAGAAAGGATGGAAAGGATGGTTAGAAGATCGTCGTCCAAACTCAGCGGCTGATCCATACAAAGTTGCGGCTCGTATCATCAAAACGGTTAAAACTGCTAAGGTATAGTTATAGCATGGGACTTACGCATTGCGAATCCGTCCCGTAAAGCGAAGTCAAGGTTATTCTTAGGCTTCATGGAACAGATTTCGTTGCTACATGAAAAATGCTCATCTTCAAAGGTGAGCATTTTTATTTTCCCCTAATCACCAATTTCCTAACCCTCAATTCCCTAATCCAAATTTCCCCAATCCCCAATTTTCCCTTATCTTTGTACGATGAAAAAGGTAGCATTTTATACATTAGGCTGTAAATTAAACTATTCTGAGACCTCCACCATTTCGAGAATGTTCGAGACGAAGGGATATCAAAAGGTTGAATTTAATCAAAATCCAGATATTTTTATTATCAATACTTGTTCAGTTACTGAAAATGCGGATAAGAAATGTAAGAAAATAGTTAAAGAAGCCAATAAGATAAATCCTAATGGCTATGTAGCAATTATCGGATGTTATGCACAACTAAAACCTACAGAAATAGCTGATATTGAAGGAGTTGATGCAGTTTTAGGAGCAGCCGAAAAATTTCAATTAATAGATTTATTGGACGGATTTGTGAAAGAACCTGTACAAAAAACTGCCAAAATTTTCAATCAAAATATTGAAGAAGCCATTGAATATCATACTTCTTATTCTTTGAATGACCGTACTCGTACTTTCCTAAAAGTGCAAGATGGTTGTGATTATCCGTGTGCTTATTGTACGATTCCTTTGGCACGTGGGGCAAGTCGCTCAGATAGCATAGAGAATGTGGTCAAGGCAGCTTATGAAGTTGCTGCAAATGGGGTAAAGGAGATAGTTTTGACAGGGGTAAATATTGGAGATTTTGGCTTAAAAAATGGCAAACGAGAGGAAACTTTTTTAGAATTAGTAAAAGCACTTGATGAAGTGGAAGGGATTGAAAGATTTAGAATATCATCTATCGAACCCAATCTTTTGACCAACGAAATTATTGAATTTGTTGCGCACGCGTTGCTGGGGCCTGGGACGGATGTCATT
>JANPIG010000427.1:0-6085 GCA_031424875.1 Cytophagales bacterium | reverse complement strand
AATATATAAATAATCAGGAACGGTATAATCATTTGAAATATACATATCCTGCCAACCGTCTTGATTAAAGTCGGCTATTCCAATACCTAAACCATAAGAAAGGGGTGAGCTTGAAATATGAGCTTGCTTGGTTACATCCGTAAAGTGAGGTTGCCCATTTTTGCCTTTATCATGCCTAAAAAGCCGTACACCACTAATAGGGTCTTCAATCTTTAAGATTTCAGTAGTATTCAAAACATTTAAAACAGGCAATGATTTAATATTGTGATTTAGCAGAAACATATCCAAATCTCCATCTCTATCATAGTCAAAAAAAGCAGCCTGAGTCGTAGTAGAAACATTGTCTAAACCATATTCAGCAGCTTTATCTACAAATTGGGGAATTCCTTGACTATCATTTCCTTGATTAATAAATAACTGTTTTGTTCTATTTTCTGGACGAACTGCCCCCGAATAACACACAAAAATATCCATCAGACCATCGCCGTTCACATCTGCCATTGTAGCACCTGTCTTCCAAGGACCTTCACGCCCTTTCACTCCTGCAAGAGCAGAAACATCCTCGAAGGTCATATTTCCACGATTCAGATATAAACGATTGACCTCCATGTTGCTGGTAAAATATAAATCTTCGAAGCCATCATTATTGACATCACCCACTGCCACGCCTCCTCCATTATAAAAATATTCATACATCAATACGTTGGTGTTCAACCCCTCGGTGATTACATTTTGAAAATCAATGTGGGTTTTTTCAGTGGGTAATAATTGAAATAATGATTCTGTATTTTCTGTATCTTCATTTTGAGTAGTTTTTCTACAATTACTCAAGGCAAGTGTTAGGCAGAGAAGGATTAAATATTGTTGGCCTTTCATGGATTATTTTTTGAAGGATAAAATTTATGATTTATAAGGGATTCATTTATCTGATACGGAAGCCTTCCGTATAAATGTTTAGTTTTTTCGTTTTCTAAGAAAGTAAAAAAATAGTCCAAAAGTTACGAAAATAATTAAACCCCATTTCAAAAACGGATTCATTTTCGTATTCTTTTCTTCGGTTATGGTAATAAATTGATTAACTTTTTGATTGCTAAGAATTTGCACATTTCCACCTGTCCAGTGAATAATAATTTTATCAATTTTGGTAGTATTTCCTACTCCAAAGTGTGCATAAGGGGCATTTTGCGATAAGTGGCTCGAACCCCCACCATCAATTTCACGAATATAATGTTTATCTCCAATCACGATTTCGACCTTTGAACCTAAACCATGAGACTCTGCCTCCATACCTTTTAAGGCAATTTTGATCCAATTTCCTTTGGCTGAATCATTTCGAAACAGATGGGTTTCAGAGGGCATCGGATAGTCTAAAACAGGTTTTTGATTGACTACCAAAAGGTCTAAATCACCATCATTATCCATATCAAATGTAACAGAACCACGTCCAATGCCGTAGTCATTCACCCCTTTTATTCTTCCAGATTCAACAAATTTCCCACCACTGTTATCGAATAAATAATCTCCCATTGGTACACAATTTGGGTTTAAATCTCCGTTAGAAACGAACAAATCAAGGTCGCCGTCTTGGTCAAAATCGGCAAAATTTGCTCCCCAACTTATGGTCATCATACTCAAGCCCAACTCTTGAGATTTTTCTTGAAAAGCCTTCCCAGCGCCTTGATTGACCATAAACTTATTGAAACGGATATTGGTAATAAAATAATCCATCAATCCATCATTATTGTAGTCTCCCACGGCAGTTCCCATAGAATTTATTTTCAAATCCATTGCTAATTTAGGAGCAACGTCTTTAAAAGAGTCCCAAGGATATTGATTTTCTAATAACAAATCGGGCGTTCTTTTATACCCAAAATCATGATTTATGAAAAGGTCTTGATCACCATCATTATCAAAATCTGTAAAAACACCTCCAAAGCCAAAACCTTTATGCGAAAGTCCATAATCTTGATAAACATTTTTAAACGTTTTTCCTTTTTCGTTCAAAAATAAATATCCCTCCGTTATTTGGTTCGCCCCTACTATCATCGCATCGTTGATAGTTCTTAAATCGCCTGGGTATTCTGTAAAGTAATTTCCCACATAAATATCAGGATAACCGTCAGCATTAAAATCTCCAAAATTTGCTCCCGTACTAAATGAATTGAATTTCTCTAAGCCAAATTCTTGGGTGGCATCCCTAAAAGTATTGTTTCCGTTATTAAGGTACAGTAAATTTATTGCTCTGGGAATCAACTTCTTAGCTCCTTTGGAGGTAATGGTTGTGATGTATAAATCCACAAAGCCATCACGATTTACATCTGCGGAAACAGCACATTGGGTGGCAAACTTTTTTGTACCCATTAGTCCTGATTTTTCGTAAATATTTGTAAATGTGCCATTTCTATTATTCAAATACAATATATCATCAGTCATACCTCCCGTGAGAAAAATATCATCATACCCATCATTATTTATGTCAAAAATACAAGCGCCACCGCCTAAAAAGCCCTCATATACTACGAATTGGTGCTTTATCCCTGATGCAGTGGTAACGTCTTTGAAAGGAGTTTGAGCTTGAATTAGGCTCGAAAAAAAAATTAAAAATATAATTCTTAGGTAACTATACATTTGCCTACTATTTTGAAAGATGACGCATTTGCCAATATTGCTATTCATTTTTTCCATATTAAATGATTAATATTATCTCCCACTTCTTTGCCTTTTTCCAGGCCTCGTTCATTATCTTGGGGAATATGAATTCCACCGTAAAAGCGTGAATTTGCCGTTTCTTGGGCAACTTCCCAGAATGATTTGTAATGCCTTGCTTTATAATCTACATTTCTGAAATCATCTCGCTTTCTACCCACGTGGGCATTGTCAATAAAATCAAAATTATTCCCGTATAAATCCGTCAAAACAGTTGCCGTTGCCGCAGCTTGAATGGCGTGTCCGCTTGGGAAAGCAGGAAAGGGTGGATCTGGCCAGAATGATTCCCACCGCTCGTCAATATGCTGATTGACGTAATTGTTAGGTCTTTCTGAGAAAAATTTATATTTCCATTTCCAACAATTTATAAAAGCATCGGCCACTGCCAAACCTACTTTTGCATACGTTTCTGTACATTTTATAAGGTCTGGATTTGCTTTTTTGATTGCTAAGGTAGCTAAATAATAAGAATGCCCAGGTGGTGTAAAGGTTTCATCAGGGTCATCACTCCACCAAATGGCGGCTTCTTTTTGGGTTTGGGTCAAAGTATTTTTTTGTTTGCAGGTTCTTAAAAACTGTTGATAATATGCTGAATTTGGCAAGGTATCATAAGGTATAATTTGTGGGTCTTTTATTTGGTGATTTTGTACTAAAAAAGTCCGGTTTTCACCCCAATGAGGATGTAAGGGATAATGACTAAATGATTGAGCATACAAAGGAGGATTCCAGCACCCTAATCGCTTAGGATGAACCATTTTTTTATCAAAATTCTTTAAATAACCCCGATGGCCTCCATCGGTTTTTGACCATTCAAAAATTTTATCAGCTACCGTCTTTCCGTAAGCTACAGACCTATCAATCAGAGCTTTATCATTAATATTTTCAAGATAATATGTTTGAATGGAATTTTCTAAAGAGTCAATTTTTAGTTTATTTTTATCCGATGTTTGGTTATAAATACTTTTCAGAATAGATGCTTGGGCAGCATTTAATGATAAATGCCAATCATATTTTAAGCCTTTTTCAGGCTTTGGAATACTATCTAATCCATCCAATTGCCCCCCTAAAGATTGGTAATTGGGATAAGCATTTACTACAGATTCATACATCGTTAGGCCAATATATCCTAAACATCTTGATGAATAGGTGGGTGAATTTGCTGGTGTATTTTTGGTAATATAGAGTGTTATATCCGCCCATTTCGTGGTCAAATCTTGGTCAGATAATACTTGTTTCTTCTTACAAGCAATCATTAAGACTGTCAATAAAAACAGAATAATAATTGTAAAAGAATATGTTTTCAACAGAATCATAAATTGGTTAGTCCTAAAAGTAAAAATCTACCTCAAAATAGAGGTAGATTTTTACAAATCAAAGTGTAATGAAAATTAATACCCTGGATTTTCTACTAATTTATTGTTTTTACTAATTTCACTTAATCCAAGGGGTCTGAAGTACATTTTATCTACCCAACGTCGAGTTTCATTTTGTGTATTATCAACCACCGTATAAGTATAATTATAAACAGATTTATCAAACTTATAAGGCTTATTTGCTTTAGCTCCTGGTTTCAGTTTAGCTTCTACATTAATAGATTTTATTCCTCTACCTACTGTAGAAGGAGCAATGAGCCATCTCCGAGTATCATAATAACGATGTTCTTCATATACCAATTCTACCCTTCTCTCATTCCTAATTCTTTGTCTCAGCGCATCACCCTTATCAGCTACTGCGGGCATACCTGCTCTAAATCTTAATTTATTTACCCATTTCAATGCTTCCGCTTCATCACCACTTTCCAGGGCTGCTTCGGCATAGCTCAGGGCCATTTCTGTTACTCTAATAAAAGGCCAAGGTACCACCTGAGCACTTGATTGATTATCAGCTAAAGCAGGATTAGGATCTATAAACTTACGTGTGTAATAAGCAGTACGTGTTCCATTCCAGTTTTCAACCGTTGACTCACGAGTATCAACACCATTTATTTTTCCACCCGCACCATCGTCATAGTATCCAGTCTGTATTTGGTTAGCAGGATCTAAACCAGCCACATCTGAAGGACGTGGTTTCCAGGTAGCTCCATCGTACAAAATGGTAGCATAAAAACGTGGATCTCTATTGGTATAAGGAGCAGCTTTATGATCAGATTTACTCCAGTCAAATTTTGAACCATCCATCATTTCATAATCATCAACTAATTGCTGAATTGGCGTATTACCCGCCCAATTATGATATCCATTTGGTCCATTATTAATTCCATAGTGAATACCGCCAAGAGGCCAGTTATCTTCGGCAACATATAAAGCAGTATGGGTTCTCTGGAAAATTAATTCGGAAGCTGCGGCAGGATCACCTACTGCACTTTGACCGCCCATCGCAATGGAAACATAGTTGTTAGTTCCTTCTGTAGCTGAAACAGGAGCCGTCAAATTTAATTTATAGCCAGGTGCTATATCTAATACTGCTTTTGCAGCAGCTTTAGCAGCAGCCCATCTGGCAGTACGATCGCCCGAGGTATAAGCCAATAAATCAATTTTTGGATAACTTCCTATGGTAGTTTTAGCTTTTAAAGCATTGGCATCGTGCAAATCACTTGCCGCATACAAAAGAACTCTTGCTTTCAAGGCTAAAGCACTTATTTTAGATGCTCTACCATTAACAACGTCTTTGCCATCTAACAATTTGGCAGCATTATCTAAATCACTCACAATAAATTTCACACAATCATCGTATGAACTTCGGGCAATCGTATAATCATCAGTCAATCCATAAGGCTTACTAATCAATGGAATACCACCGTATATTCTTAATAGTTGCTGATAATAATAAGCTCTCAAAAAATACGCTTCACCCGTTAATTTTTCTTTTAACGATGCATTTGTAAAAGTTGCTTTTGGCAAATTTTCTAAGGCCACATTAGCCTGTCTTATCGCTAAATACATTCTACCATACTCATATGTTGCACTTTTCCACGACAATCTATCAGAACTCTCAGTACCTTCCGTAAAAGTATTGATATTTCTACCTGCGTGAGTAAACATAGCTTCATCGGTATAAGCAGCCAGAGCTTGTTCTTCAAAACCACCATAACCTAAGAAAGAATAGACATTGAAAATAAACGCTTCTGACAATGCACCGTCTGCCCAAGTAGCATCACTTGAAATTTTATCAAGGGGCTTGGTATTTAGAAATTCCTTGTCGCAAGACAAAACAAACGCCATGAAACTACACAGCAAGCTTATTTTTATTAAGGATTTTTTCATTTTATTTATATTTATGTTAATTAAAAGCTTAAACTTAATCCTGTGTTTAATACACGAGATTGTGGATAATATACACCGTTTGAGGCAGTAGCTTCTGGGTCAAAGATTTTGAATTT
>JANPIG010000426.1:0-2241 GCA_031424875.1 Cytophagales bacterium | reverse complement strand
CGTATGCTACGAAAATAGCTTGACAGTTTCTAAAAAGCCTTTTCAGGCTGTTTTTTTACCACATTAGAAAACCTTATTTTTTTATAAGGATACCATCTTAATTTTTCAACACGCCCAGAATTGTGACATTGAGTGGGTGTTTTGAAGTCAAGCGAGGCATGAGGACGGTAATTATTGTAGGTCTCAATCACCTGCGGAATTGCCTTCAAAGCTGCCTCTTCCGACACAAAACCATTGCCTAAATTGAACTCTTCTTTTAGAGTTCGGTTGAGTCTTTCAGCCATCGAATTTTCATTGGGTTCAGCCGAAGAACACATACTCATTTTGATACCTGCTTGCTGAATTAAATCCACGTAAGCCCAAGAACAATATTGAACGCCACGGTCGGAATGATGAATCAATTCGGTCTTCTTTTTTCGAGTTTGCAGAGCCATTTTCAATGCACCCACGGGACCTTTTGCTTCCAAGGTTGGTTGCAAAGCCCAGCCCACAATTTTCCGAGAAAAAGCATCCATAATCAGCGATAAATACACAAAACCACGACCCACTTGAATGTACGTCATATCGCTCACCCAGAGCTGTTCACTACTGGTCGGAATAAAATCTTTTATCCGATTGGGGTACTTTTTATACGAGTGATCCGACTGAGTAGTCACCACCTTATAATGCTTCCTTTTGACTAATAAACCCTCTTTTTTCATCAATTGGTGCAGTTTATCACGACCAATTTTCAACTGATGGGAAAAAAAGAACGGTTTTATTAGCTCATACAACTTCCCTGAGCCTATCCCAGGAATACGCTTACGAATCCGTTTGATTTCACCAATAACCAAGTCAAATTCAAACACATTCTTCTCCATTTGCTTGATAGCCGCATACCAAGCTTGACGGGAAAACCCAAACCATGAACACATTAAACTCATACCCAATAGCGGGTAGCGACTGCTTAAGGTTTCGACGGCTTGGGTACGAACTTTTTTTTGATAGAAATATCAAATTGTTTTTCGGCGATGTCCACCAAAGTTTCCCAAGCGATGGATTTCATCCTGAGCATTTCATTCTCTTTTTCAAGCCATTTTATCTTGGCTTCTAAGTCCTTAGTTTTGTTGATTTGTGGCTTCATGGGCTTTCGTCTTTTAGGTTTTAAATACGGAATAATTCGATGCTTAAAGTACCACCGATTTAGCTGTCGGACTCGTTTAAAATCCATGTGCAAATCCGTCTTTAATTCCTTGGATGAAACGAATCCAGCACGGTAACTTTCGACTACTTTTCGGAGGTAAAGTACTAAGTTACGATTTTTTTTATTTCTTTTTAACTCATTGATATTCATATACTTAACTGTTTAATGTCAAGTAATTTTAGTAGCATATGGAAAGTTGTATAATTCAAGTTATGTTAACTGTCTTTTGGAACTACAATCAAGCCAAGTCTGTGGTAATTTATATCAATATTTCAAATTGAAATCTGCGGATTCACGAAATAGAGCCATATTTCAAAACAGTTTTCAAATTAAAATCTGTGGATTCAGGCAACAGAGTAAGATTTCAAATCGGATTTCAAAATCCCAAATTTTCAATTCAAGTGTTCCATAAAAATGAGAGGTTTTATAAAATCTCATCTCAACTCATTTTCATCTTTCAATAATTCTATTAAATAATCTTTTAAATTTTATATTGCTGTATTTTAAATCAAATTATATTTTATTATCTTTATCTCAAGTATTATAAAATATAACCCCTTTATGAGAATAGGATATGTCAGAGTTTCCAAAGAAGAGCAAAATGAAGCACTCCAAATGGACGCCCTTAAAAAATACGGATGTGATAAAATCTTTCACGAGAAAGTTTCGGGGGTCTCTAAGATTAGACCCGAATACGAAAAGCTTAAAGAAATCTTGAGAGCAGGAGATGAATTGGTAGTTTGGGATATTGATCGATTGGGTAGAACTACTCTGGAACTAATTATGTTGGTGGATGAATTGAACCACAACGGCATTTTATTCAAAAGTCTTTCACAATCTTTGATTGATACCACCACTGAAACAGGGGAATTCGTCTTTAAATTATTTGCCCTATTGGCAGAGCATGAACGCAAGAGATTAATTCGTAGAACCAAAGCGGGACAAGCTGCGGCTCGGGCCAGGGGAAGAATGGGAGGAAGACCCAAGGGATTATCACTTCGTTATCAAGAAATTGCCCCCATGGTGATAAGTGCCTACAAAGAACAAAGAAGTATTCG
>JANPIG010000425.1:0-2261 GCA_031424875.1 Cytophagales bacterium | reverse complement strand
CCATGAATTATAGAGACATTCTACGAATAAATATTCTACATCAGCCTCCACAGGTTGGCGTTTTAACTCAAATGTTCCGCCTTCTATTTTCTTAATAAAAGTATCTTTCGTCAGTATCGAATCCCACCAATTTGGTTCTTTGGTTCTGGGGTAAATATTGTCCCAAATCATACCGTCTTCACGCTGATTATCTGCATATAAATCGAAGCCATCTTTAAGGTTTGGGTTAAAATATTTCATCGCCTTCATCGTGTGCGTATGGTCACGAAGCCAGCTCACAAAAACCTTATAAATTCGCCCGTTGATTCGGTAGGCAGAAGTCTCGCCAAACTCGCCAATCATTGACCAATATAAGGTCTGTAAAAGTTCTTTATAAATTCCCGTACTGTCATTGATTTCAGTTTGACAATTTACTGGAAAATAGATGGAATCAATGCGGTCGCCATTGTTATTTCTAATTTCGCAAAAGTGATTTCCCAAGGCCCCTCCTACTCTAAAAGTAATACTACTGACTTTGCCTTCACCTTTTTTATACATCCTAAAACGTCCGTCTCGGATGAAGAAGTAGCCTGGTTCCGAAGTATTTATCGTAACGACATCAAGGGGTTTGATAATTTGCCCTTTTTCATGCGAAGTAATCGTTAATTTCCCGTTTTGACTTTCGATAGGAAAGATAACCGTTGGAGATTGAGTAAAGGAAGAAAAGCCCAAACTGCTAAGAATGGTAGTATTTTTAAGAAAATTTCGACGACTTTCGGAGTTCATTAATATTGGTGGCAGGTAAAATGGTTTTAATGGCAAGGTAACTCTTTGAATCCCAGTAGGATTCGATATTAGGGCGGAAAAATGGAGCGGAGATTGAATTGCGAAATAACAAAATTTTAAGGAAGCGTACAAGCATAAAAAGAAAATTTGCTTTTTTAATTTACAAAACCTTACTTTGCACCATCAAGTCAATTTTCCTCTGAGGATTCCTTCCTCCACAGGTAATTGATTTATAAAGAAGAAGGGAGAGAATAGGCTCTATGAACTTCTGGCAACCTACCGCTCGTATTGGCAAGGTGCTAATTCCTACCCAGTTTTTGGTAATTAGTGATTAGTAATTAGTGATTAGTGTTCAGCCCGAACCAATCACCAATCACCAATCACCAATCACTATCTCGGGAAATATAAACCAATTACGATTCAATTTTAGCCTTCATTTTTTGCTGTAAATTATTCGTCAGGTTTAGCGTAGCTCTAATTGTTGAAGTTTGAGTTGTTGAGTTGTTGATTTTTCAATCATCGTAATTCTTTTATTAGAATTGCCCCTCACATCTCCTAAATTTCAACAATTCAACAATTCAACAATTAAGAATCATGACACTCGAACAAATTCAGTACCCTGTAGGAAAGTGGACTTTAAAAGACCATTATTCATCGGAAGAAATACAGCAAAACATTGCCCTAATGAGAGCTTATGGCTTGAAATTCAAAGAATTAACGCAAAATCTTTCGGAAGAAGATTTAGAGAAAACGTATCGTGAGGGTTCATGGACTATTCGCCAAGTGGTGCATCATGTAGCGGATACGCACTTGTGGCATTTTATCAGGATCAAACAGGCTTTGACGGAGGAAAACGCAGTAGGTGTTTTCTTGAATGTGAACGCCCTTGCAGCCTTACCAGATACTACTAAAGCTCCGATTGCGGATTCTTTATTGATGATTGAAAGCACCCATAATCGATATGCTTATGTCTTTGAGAATATTGCTGAAAGCGATTATGCTAAAACATATTATCATCCTTTCCGACAAATAAATGTAACAATTCCACAGGCAATTGATATGACGGTTTGGCACGCTAAGCATCATTTGGGGCATATTCAGATAGCATTATCTTAAATATTCAAAAACATAAACATATTACTCACATACTAAACTTAAAAAAATGAATTTCGAAACACTCCAATTACACGCAGGGCAGGAAATTGACCCTGTAACTCAGTCAAGAGCCGTGCCTATTTATCAGACTACGGCTTACCAGTTCAAGGACTCCGCCCACGGAGCCAAGCTTTTTGCACTCCAAGAATTTGGGAATATTTATACTCGCATCATGAACCCATCCTATGATGTTTTCGAAAAACGGATGGCGGCTTTGGAAGGTGGCGTGGCGGCTTTGGCTACTGCCTCAGGGCATTCAGCTCAGTTTCTTGCCATCAATAATATCACATCGGTAGGGGATAATTTTGTTACGACTTCTCATTTATACGGTGGTTCATATA
>JANPIG010000424.1:0-1081 GCA_031424875.1 Cytophagales bacterium | reverse complement strand
GAGAGTCTTAATCCTTCAAAATCTTGATAGTGGAAAAGTTATCAAGAAGTACACACACTGCTTAGCGTTAATGCAAATACTTTAATTGTTTGGGCTACCAATTATAAAACAATTGGCTTATTATTTTTAAAAGATAAACCTCAAAATGGTAGTCCAGTTAAATCTGATGCAAAAGACCGTGCAAAAATAATATCATTGGGGTGTGTTAGCGACAATTAAACCTAAAACGGGAAAAAGGTTAGCTCATGTTCATAGTCATAGTAATAAGAAAGAATTTACGATATTTATGAAAAATTTAGCCAGTATCTACCCACATGCAGAAAAAAAAATCGTAATGTTAGGTATTATATTTCGAGGAACATTTAGACTTTGAAATCAGAATTAATTAGTAGTTTAGTTGTCAAATGGCACCAGAAAAATTCAATAGCCATTACGTGGAAGTAAATCATGACAATATTTAATACCAGAAATTAATTAAACCGGTTCAGTGTTTTAATGATGAGAGAGAACAAAAATACAGCCGTTGGAGCAATAAACAGTATGAGAAAATTATGTTAATAAGAACGTATATGACTCTATATAAATATTTCCATAAATTGGGTCATTTTTCTGTAACAGTACTTGTTGCTAAACTCTATGCAGTTGCCCCAATTTATTCAAAAAAGTAAAGTTTTAAATCATATTTACTAATTTTCTTTAAGCATAATTCCTAAAAAAAATTATGCTTTATTCTTTATAAAAGGTAACTTAGTGAGAGATAAATATAAGTTTTATAAAAAACATAAAGGTCTCACATAATGAATCACTTTTTTAAAAAAAACACTATCTTCTTGTTACTGATTGCCCAGATGGGCTTCAGTCAAGACCGTATCACTGGTAAAATTTTTGCCACTCGTACAGAGGTAATGGCACAAAATGGGATGGCTTGTACGAGTCATCCGCTCTCCACCCAAGTTGCTATTGAAATCTTGAAATCGGGGGGCAATGCCATTGATGCTGCCATAGCTGCCAACGCTATGGAAGGATTGGTCGAACCTCACGTAAATGGTATGGGGGGCGATCTTTTTGCCATTGTTTGGGA
>JANPIG010000423.1:0-3471 GCA_031424875.1 Cytophagales bacterium | reverse complement strand
AAAAAGTTTTTAGAATTATGATAACAGATTTTCTAAAATAAAAATCCTAAGGATAAACCTATTGTTGTATTTCTAAATCCGTAAGGATTGTTTGAATCGTTGGCAAATTGATAAATGCTCGCATTAAAATTATATCTCGCTTCTAAAATTACATGTTCTCCAATTCTTTGGCCAAGTCCAATTGTGCCTCCCCATGATAAAGATTTTTCATTAAGTGCTAATGGATTTGCGCTTGGTTGATAAGTGATATAAGGTCCAATGATGGTATAAAGCCCCTTATCCCCCATTTGGATTTTTACTAAAAGCGGAATATCAATATAATTGGAAGTAAACTCTGTTGAGTCAATTTTAAAACCTTTTTGAACATATGAAACCTCTGGGCATATCGAAATATCTTCCGAAAGAGGTATATCGGCAAAAATAGCACCATGAAATCCAATCAAAGTCCCACTTGGATTGTAAATGATATTTCTTCCCCACTGTGTGCCTGCATGAACCCCTCCACGTATCCCAAAACGTATTCCTGACTGTGCGGAAACATTTTGTGAGAGACTAATAAATAAGCCAACCATTACCAATTTAATGATTGAGTAAGTAAAGACTTTTTTCATAATACTAAAATTAAATGTATAAACGTAAATTTACCTTTTTTTACTAAAATACTTATTGAAATTTATTATTTGGCGGTAATTTAGCCAAAATAATAAAATTATCTCGATGACTCCACAGGATCAAATAAATCAACTTACCGAAAAACTGAATGAACTAAATTTTCAGTATTATCAAAATTCACATTCAGAAGTGTCTGATTATGAATTTGATACCATGTTGAAACAACTTAATGATTTAGAAATACAGTTCCCTCAATTTGTCAGAAAAGACTCACCTACTCACAGGGTGGGCGGAACTATTTCTAAACAATTTGAATCGGTTACACATAATTACCCCATGCTTTCACTGGGTAATACGTATAATTCACAAGACTTGGCGGAGTTTGATGAAAGAGTTCGCAAAGGGCTTGGCGACGAGCCTTTTGAATATATTTGCGAATTAAAATTTGACGGAGTGGCTTTATCAATGTGGTACGAAAACGGTACGCTAATTCGTGGCGTTACTCGTGGCGACGGCGTAAGAGGCGACGATATTACTACAAATGTAAAGACAATAAGAACAATTCCGTTAAAAGTTCAAGCAAAAAATATGCCAAGTAGCTTTGAAGTGCGAGGAGAAGGTTATATGCCATTAACCACATTTGAGGCTTTGAATAGGGAAAGAGAGGACATAGGAGAGCAGCTTTTAGCCAATCCAAGAAATGCTGCATCGGGCACTTTCAAGATGCAAGATTCGGGGGTGGTGGCAAAACGTAAAATGGATTGTTATATTTATCAGTTTCTCTCTGATGAAGAGATATTTTCTACCCATGAAGAAAGTCTTGTTAAACTGAAAGAAATTGGCTTTAACGTTTCTCAAACATGGGAAAAGTGCAAAAATATCCATGAGGTAATGGAATTTATCAATCGTTGGGAAAAAGAACGATTTAAATTGCCTTTAAATACAGACGGAATTGTTATTAAATTAAATTCGTTTGAACAAAGAAACCGATTAGGATTTACGGCAAAATCTCCAAGATGGGCCATATCATACAAATATAAATCAGAAGCTGCTTCAACACTCTTAGAATCAGTAAGTTATCAATTAGGAAGAACTGGAAATGTTACACCTGTAGCTAACTTAAAACCAGTACTTTTAGCAGGAACAACTGTAAAGCGGGCGAGTATCCATAATGCAAATGAAATAGAACGTTTAGACTTACACATCGGCGATTATGTTTTTGTTGAAAAAGGTGGTGAAATAATTCCCAAAATTACAAATGTTGATTTAAGCAAGAGAGAAGAAAATCTTGAAAAAATTACATTTCCGCACAACTGTCCTGAATGTGGAACTGAGCTTATAAGGAAGGAAGGAGAAGCCAATCATTATTGTCCAAATGACAAAGGTTGCCCTCCCCAAATCAAGGGAAAAATTGAGCATTTTATGCAGAGAAAAGCTTTAAATATAGAAAATCTTGGTACAGAAACCATTGAGATGTTTTATCAAAAAGGGCTTGTTAGAACACCGGCAGATTTGTACGATTTGAAATATCAAGATTTGGTAGGCTTAGACGGTTTTAAGGAGAAATCTATTCAAAATATTTTATCTGGTATAGAAAAATCAAAAGAAATCCCTTTCAAACAAGTGCTTTTCGGTATTGGTATTCGTTTTGTTGGGGCAACCGTTGCCGAGAAATTAGCGGTGTATTTCAATAATATTGACGCCATTGCCAAAGCAAGTCAAGAGGAATTATTACAAGTTCCTGAAATTGGTGAACGAATTGCTCAAAGCGTAGTCTCTTATTTTCAAGATGTTGATAATCAAGAGTTTATCTCTCGCCTAAAAGCAGCTGGTTTACAATTCACTCATGAAGCAGTAGAAATAGTTTCTGAAGGGGAGAGTTTGGCAGGTAAAACTTTTGTAATTTCGGGTACTTTTCAAAATTTTGAACGTGAAGACCTCAAAATAAAGATTGAGGCCAACGGTGGAAAAGTATTAAGTGGAGTTTCTGGGAAGTTAAATTTCTTGGTAGCAGGTTCAGATGCGGGTCCTTCAAAAATAGAAAAAGCCAATAAATTAGGCGTAAAAATTATTTCAGAAGTTGAATTTTTACAAATGCTTGAAGGTTAAAAGATTATAACTATTAAACACAACAACAGACGGGTCAATAGACCAGTCATACAAAAAAAATAATGAGACCAAAATTTCATGGTGTAGCACCAGCCTTAGCAACTCCTATGTTTGAAGATGGGAGTATTGATTTTGACGGATTAAAAAGATTACTACAACACGTTTCAGATGGCGGTGTTGATTATTTAGTGGTGCAAGGCACAACGGGCGAGTCAGCGACAATGGATAAAGATGAGAAAAAATCTATTTTGGCATTTATAAAAGCAAACAATCCTAAAAATTTACCAATTGTTTACGGCATTGGTGGCAATAATACGCCAGAGGTTGTGAAAGAAATACAAAGTACTGATTTTGAAGGCATTGATGCCATTTTGTCAGTATGCCCATACTATAATAAACCTGGAGCACGGGGTGTCATTGCCCATTATACTGCCATTGCTGATGCTTGTCCCGTACCGGTGATTATGTATAATATTCCAGGACGTTCGGGCATTAATATGTCGGCATCTACAACGCTTCAGTTAGCAAAACATCCTAATATAATTGGGATTAAAGAGGCCTCATGTATTATCGAACAAGTCATGGAAATTAATAAGGATAAACCTGAAGATTTCATGATAATTTCGGGAGACGATGTACAAGGTGTTCCCATTATTGCTTGCGGAGGAGTGGGGGTGATGTCGGTGATTGCAAATGCCGTTCCAGCAAAATTTTCAGAAATGATTCATTCAGCTTTGGATGGCAACTTCC
>JANPIG010000422.1:0-1069 GCA_031424875.1 Cytophagales bacterium | reverse complement strand
TTTAGGTTTTCAACATCATAATGTTCAAATAATTCCAAATGGAATGAATTTGAGCGATTTTGAGAAGTTACCTGCTAAAAATACTTTCAGAGATAAATTTTTAATTCAAAAAGATAAAAAGATTATACTTTTTCTTAGTAGAATAAATCTCAAAAAAGGACTGGACTTGTTGTTACCTGCTTTCAGAGAAATTACTTTACAAAGAAATGATTGTTTACTAATAATGGCAGGCCCAGATGATGGTTATTTATCTGAAACTGAACAGTTTATTCAAGAAAATAACTTGAAAGATAAAATTCAATTAGTTGGAATGTTGACAGGGAAAGATAAATTAGCCGCCTTTGCAGATGCAGATATCTTTGCTCTTCCCTCCCATTCAGAAGGTTTTTCAATTGCTACTTTGGAAGCACTTATTTCAGGTATTCCATCACTTTTATCTGATAGGGTTGGTTTTGGAGAAGCTATAAGAGAAAATAACGCCGCTCATTTAGTAGATTTGAATATAGAAAGTATAGTAGAAGGCTTAAATAAAATGCTTGATAATCCTGCATATTGTGATAAGATATCTATTAATGGGATTGCTTTAGTAAAAAGAAAATATGATATTGAAATTGTGGCAAGAAGACTTTTTGATGAGTTTGAGAAAATTGTTAAGAAATAATTCACGAATCTTTATAAACTTAGCAAGGGTGTTTCACCCTTAAGAGGGGTTATAAATTAGCTATTAAAAAATGCAAGATATTTCAGTTATTATTCTTACGTTCAACGAGGAAAAGCATATCGAAAGATGTATCAAATCTTTGTTAGAATTCACGGATAAAATTTTTATTGTAGATTCGGGTTCGACTGACAAAACCGTTCAAATTGCAGAGTTATTGGGAGCAAAAGTGTCTCATAATCAATGGATTAACTACGCTACTCAGTTTAATTTTGGTATTGATAATAATCCTTTCAAAACCAAATGGCTCATGCGTATGGACGCAGATGAGTATGTTTTGCCAGAATTGGCTACTGAAATAAATCAGAAATTAAATGTCATTAGTGAAGAAGTAAGTGGTATTTATTTGAA
>JANPIG010000421.1:0-3633 GCA_031424875.1 Cytophagales bacterium | reverse complement strand
ATTAAATCCATGTTTTTATTTTTTGAGTCTTATTCTTGAATAGATCGGCAAATCCTTTCGCCTTAGAGAATGCATGTAATGTTCAACAATATAGGTTCCAGATTTTAAGTTTTCACCGTTAAAAGGAATTTTATAAGTCTGAACAGATTTATCCTCGTCAGCAAGCGTTTTAATGAGTCTTCCCGTTAGGTCATATACGTTAATAGAAACCCTGGCTTTTCGCAAAACATCATATTCAATCATACTATGATTTTCAGTAGGATTTGGAAATACTCTTAAGGGCGATTCCCTAACAATTTCTTGTTCATTTGACAGTGCAATGCCATAGGCAGAAAATTGACTATCCAACCAATCTACTCTTTGGCGAATCCAAGTTTTCATCCAATTTACTTCTTGTTGATAAGTGCTTCCTACGTAATAATTGGGCCACACTTTTGTTCCTAAAACCCCAGGCCAACGGCTAAAATTACGAACCGTAACGGGTTGTAAAATGGCCGCTGTAGAGTCCATCCATTTATCAATACGTTCTGGGCTAAAAACTGATTGTTTCATCACTTTCCAGCGAGACGCCACTTTTTTCGCAAAAGTAGAATCTGTTACCAATCTTTCCCACCAAAAGGGAGCTAAAAAATATGTATCGTTGGCAGGGATCAATAAATCATTTTCCTTGTACTGAAAACCTGAAGTTTTATAACCTTCAGCATAATCTGCATTTCCAAAAGACAGGTTATAGTCCCAAGCGGGTCCCATTTTTAATTTACCCCCTTTACTATCTTTCTCTTTATAAAAATAGGTACTAAGACGATACCCGTCCACATTTTTAGTCAATTCAGTTAACAAAAAATAATCCACAAAACTATCAATATCACTCAACGAACGCCATTTTGCAACAGGACTTAAGTAATCATTTGCTTTTAAACTGTTCTCAAAATCTGTTACATAGTTTTTGATATAAGTAAATTGTTGTTCCGTAATATCTCCTAATTTAGGATATTCAATTTGAATAGGAATCGTATAATTCCTACCGTTTACTGTTAGCTGAGTATTCCAAAGTCTGGATTTCCCTCCTTCTGTTTTGTCAATTTTTAGGATATACCCCCCCGTGACGTCATCACCTGTATTGTCAGTTATTTTCAAAGTAGAAACATCAACTCTATTTTTATCTTTTTTGATTTTTTCCATCAAAATATAAATGCCTTCATAATTACCATTTACCATCATTTCACAATAACGAGTACGGGTAGCATAGCGTCCCATTCGATTGGCCAAATCATACGCCAGTACGTCCCGCATGAAGGTTTTATCATTATAAGAGGTATTCAAGACCCAATCAGACTCTGAGGGCATACCCAAGAGCGCAACCTTGCGAGATGTCTGCGTAGAATCTACCCAAAGTTCTAATCCATAGGGCTTCTTAGGGAAGAATGTTTGTGAAGTTGAACCTCTCAGTTCAATACCTGTTTTGCCAAGATATCCATTGGCTTTGTCAGTTACTTTATTGACTTTACCAACACCATTATCAATTATCTCTAAGTCAGCTAAAATTTTAGGTTCATTTACAATAGTTCGCCCTTTAGTATTTACTTTCAAAATGGGAAAAACAGATTCGGTGAAGTTAACGGCTTGACCATAAATACCTAATAATGAGGCATTTAAGAGTAGAATTAATAGAAGTAATGTTTTTTTCATGTTAATATTATTTATAACAAACCCTTGCAAACGTGTTGAACGCTTACAAGGGTTAAATAAAGAGATAATTTTTTCTAAAAATCATACCCCACTGTAACATACGATATTGGCGCTTTCACTTCTTTGTTTTCTAAGCCCCAGCCCAAGTCATATTTTACAAAATACCCTAAAAGAGTTGTTCTTGCTCCCACTCCATATCCTATCAAAAAGGGATTACGAAAATCTGTAACGGTAGCTATAAAAGGCAAGTTACCACCACCTAATACACTGGTATTGAATCCATTTTTACGAGCAAATGGACCCACACCCGTCCAAGCAGTTCCCACATCTGTAAAGGTAGTTAGCTGCAGATTTTTGAAGAAACTACTATTTACAGGCGCATCCGTGATATATTTCATAACAGGGAATCTCACTTCAATATTCAAAGCTAAGTGACTGGTTCCCGACAATTTATTAATATTAAAACCACGCATGGGTGTAGCATAATCCAAGAAGAAAATATCTTTATTATCATATTTTGAACTCCTGAAAGGATTATTATTATCGGTGCGGGTTTCATAATTACATTCCAACCAGTTGTCCATACCACCCATAACGGTCTGCTTGGGTGAATTTCCAAAAGAATGTCCTCCCGAAAGACGACCTGCCAAAACAATTCCTTTTCCAAATCTTACATAATGACGCAAGTCAGCATATACACGATTAAAACCATCTTGAGAACTATTTAAACCAGTATAATTATCAATCCTTGCTCTAAAACGAGTTCCTTCCAACTGATTTACGCCGTGGCTAATGGTATTATCATAGACAAACTCTGCCCGAGCTCCCACAAAATTAGCAAAACCATCAGGAGAAGCTAAATTATTCAAATCCAAAAAGCGATTTGAAGTGTATGAAGGCGAAAATGTAACTCGCATATTCGTATTAATAGGATACGATGCTGAGAACGTTAATTTGTTGAAAAGATATTTTTTCTGCACATTCTCATTGTCTTCCGTAATAGAACGGCGGTCAAAACGAACACTATAATCAATGCGTTTTGCCAGATAAGAATACTGTCCCCAAAGGTCGGTATTCTTAAGATTTGGCGTAATGAAAATACCTCCTTGCAAATGATGATTTTCTAATAAATCATTCATATTTATGGTTCCCTTCAAACCAAAACCTCTTTGTGGCAAAGGGTCAATGATAAAATCAAGATCAGTACTATTCACCACAAACGGATTATTATACTCAACGGGACCTCTAATTTTTATATTTTCTTTACGATTTTGTTTTGCCAAAATGATTTTATCTACCTTATTTCTCTTATCATTTTTAGGGGCAAATATGGATGGTTCAGTCGGTTTACGAGCTATGGCTCCTGCGTCAAATTGATAATTATCGGTATCAATTTCGCCTGGCTCCAAGTTCATCTTTGGCTTAGTAGTAGGTACTTCATTAGCTACTATTGGATTTTGATTATCTGTAGTCTTAGGCTTATCGGCAGGCGAGTTTATATTCTGAATGATACCAAATAATTTTACATTTCTACCTGTATAAAGCGTATTATTTTTCACTGAAAAATCAGCCTTTTGCTTTAATCCAACTACTTCGGCATTATTTTCTATGGTCTTCATTATCAAAGCATTAGTATTGGAAGAAAAGTCAAATTCCTCCATATCATTACGATAATTACTTACTTGGACAATCACAGAATCGCTGGCGGTAAGGCGGTAAATATTACGAATTCCTTTCTCATCGCTCAAGAAATAAACCGTATTTCCATCCGCAACAATGGGTTTAGAAACAGAGCCTAAATTATCTACTAAACGTCTGATAACCTCTTGTTTACCCCTGCCTTCATGCAAGAAAAGGTTAAATTTATTATTCAATGTTTTATAAGAACCTTTATCAACCTCCAAAGAATCATTCAAGCGGTTTGAAGTAAAAATAACTTTGCCT
>JANPIG010000420.1:0-1152 GCA_031424875.1 Cytophagales bacterium | reverse complement strand
TTTTACCGTTTCAGTTGATTTGTTAGGACACGGTTGTACTACAGGAATTTCTGCCCAAGACCGAGCTAAAACCATATATTCTTTGGTAGATGCCAACACAAAGCCTGCCGATTTAGGTCGTCCAGGGCATATTTTTCCTTTGAAAGCTAAACGTGAGGGAGTTCTCAGACGTACAGGACATACGGAGGCAGCCATGGATTTTGCTCGTTTAGCGGGTTTCAAACCTTCGGGCACTTTGATTGAAGTTTTGAATGAAGATGGTACAATGGCCCGTTTGCCAGATTTGCGAACAATGGCGAACAAGTTTGACCTTAAATTGGTAACAATCAAGGACTTAGTAGAATACCGTCTCAAACATGAAAGTCTTATTCAACGAGAGATTGCAGTGGATATGCCCACTGAATTTGGGCATTTTGATTTAACTGCTTTCAGACAAATTCAAACGGGTGAAACACACTTGGCATTGACAAAAGGTACTTGGACAAAAGACGAACCCGTCTTGGTGCGAGTACATAGCTCATGCGTTACGGGTGATATTTTTGGCTCTTGCCGTTGCGACTGTGGTGGACAATTGCACCGTGCCATGGAAATCGTAGAAAATGAAGGCAAAGGCATTATTTTGTATATGTTTCAGGAAGGGCGGGGCATTGGTTTAGTCAATAAATTGAAGGCTTACAAACTCCAAGAAATGGGACGTGATACAGTGGAGGCAAATCTGGATTTAGGCTTTAAAATGGATGAACGTGATTATGGTGTTGGAGCCGCCATTCTACGAGATTTAGAAGTTAGTAAAATTCGCTTAATCTCTAATAATCCCAAAAAAAGAGCTGCATTATTGGGTTATGGCTTAGAGATTGTAGATACCGTTCCGATTGAAATCGCCTCTAATCCACACAATGAAAAATACTTGCAAACGAAGCGAGATAAAATGGGGCATACTATTCAAGGGTAAGGTTAATAGTTATTAGTTACTGGTTGTTAGACAAATAACACCAGTAACTAATAACCAGTAACTAATAACTAATTCCCAAACGCTGGTAGATAAAACTCATCAACCAAGCGGGTCCAATCATTAAATACTGCAAATCTTTTAAAAAAGAAGGTTTTTTTCCCTCCACTTTATGTCCCCAAAATTGTCCAATCCAAGCTAAA
>JANPIG010000419.1:0-2785 GCA_031424875.1 Cytophagales bacterium | reverse complement strand
CGGTGCTGCCATTGCCAATGCCGTTTTTGCCTTAACGAGCAAGCGTTTGAATAGAATGCCTTTGAAATTGGGATAATTATTTGATAGTCAGTTGATTATGTGAATAGTTGATTAATTGTAAATGAATTTATATTATTTATTCTAAAAGATAAATGTAGTTTTATGGTATTTATTCTAAAATGTGCTTTTAGAATAAATAGGTAAAGGGCAATTTTTTTGATTTTATTGAAAACCCTTTGGAGTATTCCACAGGGTTTTATTGTGTTAATTTTAAACATAGTTTAACATCAAAATATTATCTTCATATTCCTCTACCTGTAATGATAACGCCTGTAAATTCTCAACCTCTTGACCATCAAGACGATGAAGCCCCCCTTTTTTAGTAGCTTTCTGTAAATATTCCTCAATCTGAGCCATTGCAACTTGATATTGTTCTTTATTTTGAATGTTGTTTTTCATATCTTTGATTAATTAATTTGAGTATAAAAATACTTATTATGATTCAAAATAAAATTATTAAAAGCGAAATTTTAATGTAAACTCTATAAATAGAAATACTTATTATACTTACAAAAGTTAAATTAAATGAAACTCTTAAATTCATACTTGATAAGCAAAATATTGCGTATGAAGGCTTGGATGAAAGTTATTTGAGAATTTTTAAATCTTAGAATCAGTCAATTAGGGTCGAGTTACATGATGTTAATAAATTCGATGATATTGAGGACGAATGGTTAAACTCTAAGTATCAAGAAGATGGATTTAATTTTTATGCCTTAAATTACTATGATATTGATTTTGTAAAATTAATTTTAACTTATTTAGACTATGAAGAAACGTGGATAAATAACGATTTTGAAGACATTAATTATTCTTTGGAAGAATTTGTTGAGAAAATAAAAAAATATCCGAAATGGGATTGGAGAAAAGAGAAAATTAATTAGCGTTAAAAATGCAATATGACATAACTAAATATTCAAAATCATTCCCCCCATCACAAACTAAAAAAAACAAATGAAAAAACAAACAAAAACCCTTCTTCTCAGTGCTTCTTTGTTGCTGGGAATCCACATTTCTAATGCACAAATGCAGTACCCACAAACCCGTAAAATTGACCACATTGATGAATATCATGGTGTAAAAGTACAAGACCCTTATCGTTGGTTGGAAGATGACCGTTCTCCCGAAACTGCTGAATGGGTAAAAGCCGAAAACAAAGTTACTTTTGATTATTTAGAGAAAATTCCGTATCGTAATATGCTAAAAGAGCGGATTGAAAAGGTTTTTAATTATCCAAAATATTCTGCTCCGTCTCGCAAAAACGAATGGTTTTATTTCTCAAAAAATGACGGTTTGCAAAATCAGTCGGTTTTGTATCGTCAAAAAGGCTTAGAGGGCACGCCCGAAATTGTACTTGACCCGAACAAACTTTCTCCCGATGGCACAACTCGTTTGGGAACATTTTCGGTTTCCAAAGATGGTAAATATGCGGTCTATTATCTCTCAAAAGGTGGCTCAGACTGGCAGGAAGCCTACATTATGGATTTAGCCACGAAGCAAAATCTA
Source organism: Cytophagales bacterium (assembly GCA_031424875.1). Taxonomy (GTDB): domain Bacteria; phylum Bacteroidota; class Bacteroidia; order Cytophagales; family Spirosomataceae; genus Arcicella. The sequence continues at coordinate 1,219 of JANPIG010000419.1, read as the reverse complement.
CCCGACCACATCGAATGGATAAAGGTTTCGGGGGCGGCTTGGCAAGGAAATGGCTTTTATTACAGTCGTTATCCAAAACCAGAAGGCAGTGCTTTGGCAGCAAAAAATGAGAATCACCAAGTGTTTTATCACAAAGTTGGAACATCGCAAGATCAAGACGAATTGGTGTATGAAAATAAAGAAAATCCACAAAGATTTAATAGTGTTCGTGTGTCGGATGATGAGAAATTTGCCTATCTAAATATCAGCGATCGAGGCAAAGGTAAAGAAGGAAATGCTTTGTTTTTTAGAAAATTAGGGCAAAAAGAATTCACGCCCATTGTGTTAGAAGTAGGTGATTTCCAATATAGTATCGTTGATAATATTGGCGATAAATTTTTAGTAGAAACCAACGCCAACGCCAAAAATTCGAAGGTAGAACTATACGACCCCGCCAATAAATCTTGGAAAAACATTATCCCCGAAAAACCCGAACCATTGCAAGGTGCTGGCACTGCGGGGGGTAAGATGTTCGTAACGTACCTCAAAGACGTAACGACCCGTGTGTATATATATGACCTTGCGGGAAAACTGGAAAACGAAGTAAAACTGCCAGGATTAGGCACTGCGGGCGGTTTTGGCGGTGAATCTGACGATAAATTCGTGTTTTATACCTTCACATCGTTCACATTTCCACCCACCATTTACCGTTATGACATTGCGACCAAACAGACTTCTGTATTCCGTAAGCCCGAAGTTCAGTTTAATCCTGATGCTTTTGAGACAAAGCAAATTTTTTATACGAGTAAAGACGGAACAAAAGTTCCAATGTTTATTACCCACAAAAAAGGCGTACAATTGAACGGTAAAAATCCAACGCTTTTGTATGCGTATGGTGGCTTTAATATCAGTTCTCAGCCTGGATTTTCGGCAACTTTGATTCCATTTTTGGAGCAAGGCGGAGTCTATGCTTTGGCGAATATTAGAGGCGGTGCAGAATACGGCGAAAAATGGCACGAAGCAGGTATGAAACTCAAAAAGCAAAATGTCTATGATGATTTCATTGCGGCAGGAGAATATTTGATTGCTCAAAAATATTGTACGAAGGATTTTTTGGCTCTTCGTGGAGGCTCAAACGGTGGGCTTTTGGTGGGTGCGGTGATTAATCAGCGTCCAGATTTGTGCACCGCCTCTAATATTCGCCAAAGCATAGACTCCGCCTTGCTCCAAAAATGGAATC
>JANPIG010000418.1:0-1443 GCA_031424875.1 Cytophagales bacterium | reverse complement strand
AGTAGAAGGCACTTGTGTAGGTACTGGTATGGGTTTCGACCCTGCATTTTACTATCATCGGCCTATCAGCCCCTTTGCGGCACATGGTTATGGACCTGTTATGTTGGCTGGTGCAGAGATGATAAAATTATTAAAAAATCATCAATTTGAGGTGAATGATAGTGCGGTGCAGTTATTGTTGAAGAAGTAAGCAAAACTAATGTTATATCTGTGAAACTCTTTAATAATGTCAAAGAGATTCACAGGTATTAACTTCTAAAAAGTTTCTAATAGTTTCATCAGAATATTCTCTTCTTTCGTCAATCCTGTGATACCATCGTCTTTCTCGATACTATCTAATTCTTGAAAATAATTTTGTAATTTATCTTCTTCAAACATCCGGACAATACCTGGATGAACATAATATTTTTTACAGACCAAACGGGTATTTCCCAAATGCTGACTTACCTCATCCAACAGATGATTTGCTGTAATTTTATTATTTTGGTCAGCCACTAAAACGTTGTTTTTGAAAGCCATTAGAAAATGTAAACATCCTGCCCAAGTACGAAAATCTTTAGCACTAAAAACAGTGTCAGAAATGTTCTTGATATAATTATTCACCATACCCGAATCCACACTTTTGCGATTGTGATGTTCATCATAATATTGAAATAATTCTTTGCCTGGAATATCTCTACATTCTTTTACAATCTTAGCTAACTTTCTGTTCCTCAGCGTAATATCGTGCATTACATTCTTTTTTCCTTTAAAGTTAAAATGAATTTCGCCACCATGAATGTCCACGTGCTTATCCTTCAAAGTGGTTAATCCATAAGAGCCATACATCTTTTCGTAGCTACTATTTCCCACACGAATATAGGTTCTTTCCATCAATGAAATCACCGTAGCAACCACTTTTTCCTCACATAATTCTTTGAGAGAAAGGTCTTTTTCCAGCGATAATCTGAGGGCAGGCAATACTCTCCCAAATTCCAACATTTTATGAAATTTAGTTTCATTCCGAAGTACCGTCCACAGAGGATGATAGCGATATTGTTTCCGTTTTTTTAAATCTAATCCCGTTGCTTGAATGTGTCCATTGTCTTTATCACAAATCCAAACATTAGTCCAAGCAGGAGGAATTGCCAAGTGTTTTATACGATTGAGCGTTTCTTTATCAGTTACTTTTTGAAGATTCAAGCGATAGGAAAAATTCTTGCCCGTCTTCACACGCTCAATGCCCACTTGGGCATCCGAGACGTATTCCAATTTGGCAGACATGGCAGATTTCTTATAATTTTTGATAAGATCTACATACTTTTTGTGCGAAGTTTTCCGAGCGACAGGCATACAGTTTCTTTGGATAGAATGAATAATATTCTGTTTTGTAAAATAATTATACCAGAATATTTTTTGATACTATTTACTTGAAAAAGAAGAGGTTGTAAAAATTTCTGTGGG
>JANPIG010000417.1:0-10093 GCA_031424875.1 Cytophagales bacterium | reverse complement strand
TTTTTATTGGAATGAAGTTTTAGCAAGTGAAAGTGCCATTCAAAATATTAATAGAATCTGTTTTACTGAAAACGGAGTATTGAGGAAGGAGTTTTCTAATCTATTTAGTTCATTATTTTATAACCCAGAAAAGCATTTGATGGTCGTAAATGCCTTAGCCACCAAAGCAAAAGGTATGACAAGAGAGGATATTTTGACTATTACTAAACTTCCAAATGCTGGTAGTACGACAAAAATTTTAGAAGAATTAGAAGAAAGTGGATTTATTAGAAAATATATTCCATTCGGTAAGAAATCAAAAAATAGCCTTTATCAATTAGTTGATTTTTATACTTTATTTTTTCTAAAATTTATCGAAGGTACGAGTGTTTTAGATAAAGATTTTTGGTTAAATGCTATTGATAATCCACAACACAGAGCTTGGAGTGGTTATGCTTATGAGCAGGTTTGTCTTTATCATCTTCAACAAATAAAACAAGGATTGGGTATTTCAGGCATTCAAACCCACACTTCTTCATGGCGAAGTACAAGTCCAGAAAACGTTTCACAAGTGGATTTAGTGATTGATAGAAGAGACCAAGTGGTTAATTTATGTGAAATGAAGTATTCAATTAATCAATTCATTATTGATAAAAAATATGCAGAAGAATTAAGAAATAAGATTGGTACTTTCAAGTATGAAACCAAAACAAGAAAATCCATTTTTTTGACGTTAATTACTACTTTTGGAGTGCAACAAAATACTCACTCGGCTGGTTTGGTTCAAAATAGTCTTACAATGGATATTCTTTTTAACGAATGATTTTGTAATATATCTTCCAAACACCATAAAGCCTCTAAATTCAAAATTTAGAGGCTTTATGATAATTTCACTACTCATACATCCCCTCAATCAACTCCTTATATTTTCCGTGAATAATTTTTCTTTTCAACTTCAAAGTTGGTGTTAATTCTCCGCTGTCAATCGTGAAAAGTTTTGGTAGTAATTCTACTTTTTTAACTTGTTGGTATTGAGCAATATCTTTCATTAAGCCTTTTACTTCCTCATCAAATTTTGTTTTAACTTGCTGATTCTTAATAATTTGCGAGTCGTCTGAATAATCTACGCCATTTCTTGAACACCATTCTTTTAAGGCATTAAAATCGGGAATTAATAATGCCGATGGAAATTTTTGTCCCTCTCCTACTACAATGGCTTGCTCAATCAACATTGATTCTTTTAACTTATTTTCTACCAACTGTGGAGCAACATATTTTCCTCCTGATGTTTTGAAAATCTCCTTTTTGCGGTCGGTAATTTTCAAGTATTTTCCTTCCGATAATTCACCAATATCTCCCGTATGAAACCAGCCTTCTGAATCAATTGCTTCCGTTGTGGCTTCTGGTTTTTTGTAATATCCTTTCATAATCGAAGGTCCCTTCACACAAATTTCACCATCCTCGGCAATTTTTAATTGAACATTTGGTAAAACTGTTCCAACACAACCCACTCTAAAATCACTCAAAATACTACTTGAAATTACGGGTGAAGTTTCTGTTAATCCATAACCTTCTGCAATTGGTATTCCTGCCGCCCAGAATACTCTTGAAAGTCTTGGTTGCAAAGCTGCCGAACCTGAGGCAATTAGCTTAATATTTCCTCCCAATGCTTCTTGCCATTTACTGAAAATGAGTTTTCTGGCAATTTTTAATTGTGTATCATACCACCAACCCATAGGTTTCATTGGGTCGTACTTTAATCCTAAATTTAATGCCCAAAAGAAAAGTTGTTTTTTGATACCCGTTAATTCATATCCCTTTGCTACTATTTTATCATAAACTTTCTCTAATAGTCTTGGAACGGTAGCAAAAACGTGAGGTTTTACTTCTCTTAAATTATCTGCTATTGTTTCCATGCTCTCTGCATAATAAACCGAAACGCCATAATACATATACACATAAACATCTATACGCTCATATATATGACATAAAGGTAAAAAACTCAATGCTCTTTCCTCTGGTAGTAATGGCAATGATTTTGCTTCAACGATTCCTTCAATATTTGAGATAATGTTGTGATGAGTAAGCATTACGCCTTTAGGCTGTCCAGTTGTTCCTGAGGTGTAAATTAGCGTCAGAAGGTCGTCTGGCTCAACAGCGGCTTTAAAAGGCTCTAATTGGGCTATATCTTCGCCATTTGATAAATCTGTAACCTCTTTCCAATTTTTTGCCCCATCCACTTTATCAAACGTATAAATCCCTTTAATACCCTCCAAAGTTTTGGTGGCTTCATTCACTTTCGCTAACAATTCTTTCCCAGCTACAAAGATAAATTTCACCTCTGCATCATTAAAAATATAACGATAATCTTCAATCGTAATGGTTGGGTACATCGGTACTGAAACCGCACCTAATTGCTGAACCCCTAATTCTATAAAATTCCATTCTGGACGATTTGGAGATATTATAGCAATTTTATCATCTTTTCTTACACCTAATTTCATCAAACCCAGACTTACTTTATTGACCGTTTCGATTAATTCTACTGCACTATATTTCCTCCATTCACCATTTACTTTATTAGCAAAGGAATCGTCTTTATTTACTGGCAAAACACAATAAGGCAGTAAATCAAACACTCTGGTTATATTAGGGTTATTTTTCATAAAATGATTTTTATAATTATTGTTATATGAATCTTTATAAAATACAAATTTTAGTATTTTTTGTTCTAAATCTTCTCAACAAATATAAAACCCTTTGTTTGAAATTAAAAAGGTATGCATACCTAATATTTTTCAATTTTCTCAAACAAAAAGCCTATTCGTGTGAATAGGCTTTTTGTTTACTCATCTTCATCCATATTTTCAACTCTGATTATTTCCTTCAAACCGTCTGAACGTACATATAATAGTTCAACTTCGTTACTTTCTTCATCCCCTTTCATGATAAATGAACCTTTCTCAGTCAATCTATCATTACTGAAGTGTCCTTCAAATCTTTCTCCATTTCTAAAAAAGAATATTCCACTACCTTGTCTTTTGCCTTGATTATAAAGTCCAACATACATTTTTTGACCATTTGGATAATACTGCACTCCATATCCATGTCTTCTACCATTTACCCATGAGCCTTTATAACTTCCTTGGGTTTCATGGATAAACATTCCATTTCCATTTCCACAATCCCCTGACACACACCCTGTGCGTTTGATATTTGTCGAATTCACTGTAATATTCTCTAATTCAATATCTTTTTCTTGAACATTTCTTCCCTTTTCTACTCTTGGCGATTGCTGTGTAGTTGTGGAAACTCTTGTATTTGAAGGAATTGTAGAAGGCGGCAAACCAATTGGTTGATTTACCTGTGTTCTTTGCTGAGGTGCATATTTTCCGTTACTTGGATGCAATTTATCAGCTGCACGCCATCCATTTTCAATTGCTAGTAACCTTTGTGAGCGTGGAGGATGAGTGGTGGTTACGAATTCTCCTTGAAAATGTTTAATAGCTTCCTCTGATTGTTCAAGGCTAGCCCCCATTTCATGTAGCCAAAATCCAGAAAAATAATCAGCTTCCATTTCTTTTTCTGGACGACTACCTGTTCCATCAATCGTATGGAAATTAGCATGATGTCCAATTTCATGTGCTAAAATAGAGACAGCTGCCCAGTCAGTTTGTGTAGTTTCTTCAACTCTATTTAAAAAATCTCGGTCATAAATAATGTATGGTTGTCCTTCAATAACTGTAGCAAAACAGTTATCTGTATTTCCGCATTGCATTACTTTAAACTTACTATTTATTTGCCCCATTTTTTGGGCAAATTGTCCAATAACTCTTTCAGCATGACTATCTGACACAAAGCCTTGCATTTGTGGACAAATATCTTGTGGTAAGATTTTTTTACCAAAATAATTGCACGCAAAAGTAATTTTTTTCTTTTGATTTTGTGCCATCGTTTGGAACGTTAAAACAAAAGAAATAATCGAAAGGAAAAAAACTTTTTTCATGGGTAATATGCATGCCCCAAATTTAATTATTGATTTTGAACGGTTAGGGTTCAAAAACCTACAATTATTATAAATCACGCTTAGGGGAATTTTGTAATTTTGCATGACTATTGTGTGGATTAATTTACTTTTTGTGGATAAAAAATTAGTTTTTTGTTTTACCAAAAATCGGTTAAAAGTAAATTTTTGTCATGCACTGTGCTTATATTTGTGGATAAGAATTTTAAAAAAACATTAGTACAAAATATTTATCGTGCTAATATATTAATTACGAAATTGTATTTCAATTTATTGTATCTCCTCTTAAATTTCTGAATCTTTTTCTGGCATCCGCTCCATATATACTTCCTGGGTATTTTGTTAATAACTCTTGGTACAATTTCATGGCTTTTATAGGCTCATTTAATTTCTCTTGATAAGTTTTTGCCAAGTTATACATGGCATCATCACCTTTTAGTTCAATAGGAAATTTTTGTATTATTGTTTCCAAATCTTTTACACCTTTTTCCACATCCCCTTGCTTTAAATACGTCATAGCTCTCAGATAAATTATATCATCTTCAAGAGGGTCTCCTTTAAATGTTTTTTCCATAGAATTTAAACTTGCCAATGCCTCTTCGTTTCTATGTTGAAATAATAGCAACTCTGCATTTGAATAGGCTTTCATGGCTTTTTCAGTGGAATCTGAACCCGTATTTTCTAATATTAATAAACTCAAATCCATGGCATCGTTTGCTATTTCACGAGTTGTGGCTTGTTTTAGAATATCCAATACTTCACGAGCCAATTCAAAATCTCCTCTGAAATAGGCTAATCTCGCATTTCTCAATTTGGCATCATAACCCAATGGGCTGTCTTTTTCAGATTTTTCGACTTGAGAATAAATTAGCGTAGCTTCCCATGGTTCTGATTTTAGTAAATAAACATCCCCTAAATCCAATTTACAACGGTCTATAAATTGTAAATCACCATTAGCCAATTTAATGGCATTTTCTAAAACTACTACTGCCGTATCTTTTTCATTGAGATAAAAAGCATATAAAAGTCCTTTGCTTCTAACAGCTTCTAATGTTTTTTGATTTGTCCCTAACTCTTCTAACATTCTAGAATATTCTGTTATCAACAATCTTATGTCAGAGGTGTTAATCGGAAATACATTTTTAATGACTTCCTCTTTGGCATTTATCAACATCCTTCTCCATAGGGGATAATTTTGTCCTTTTGGATATTCTTTTACTAAATACTCAAATATTTTTCCCGAATTTACATAATCCTTATTTTGATGAGCTAAAAATCCTAAATCCGTTACTTGCACCCCTTCCTTACGATAGCGTCTATCTAATGCACGTGCCTGAACGAAGGCTTTATAAAATTCTTTCTTTTGAATCATGTGCCAAATCAATATTTCACTATAATATGCCACATCTGGGTATTTTTGAACTTTGGCATAAAGTACTTTTTCTAATTGTTCAATTTCTTTATCTTCTTTGAGTTCATCTTGAAGGATTGACTGCACAATTTCTCTATTCTCAGCCATTAATCCAAATTTTAGATACTCCTCGATCATTTGTGGTATTTTGGTTTGAACTCGATAAAGTTTTGCCAACTGCACAGCAAATTTATCTTCTGACTTTGAGAAAGTTCTAGCATTTTCAATGGTTTTTGCTGCCAAATCGAATTGTTGATTCTGCGAGAAATCTGTTACCAATTCCATTATTCCCACTTCATCGGCTTTCACTTTGTCAATCGCTAAATTGTATTGCTTTTGAGCCTCCTCTTTTTTCTCGCCTAATTCCAATAACCGTGCATAGTCCACAATATAAACTGTATTAAAATTTGAACTCTTGATTTGCTTTTTTAAATACTTTTCTGCCTCTTCGTATTCCTTTAATTTTATCAAGGTTTGCAAATATGGTCTGTGAATAGATTTTACTTTTTCTTTATCTTTAGCTAATTTCTGAAAAACAGTTTTTGCTTTTTCATATTCTCCCACCTTCATGTACTCCATACCCAGCTCCGCATCTTGTGCGAAAGCTCCAATTGAAAAAAGCATCAATCCCAAGAGAAAGATTTTCTTAAAAAAAGTTTTAAACATTAACATCTTATAATAAATCATTTTTTTATTTAAGTTTTTTTAAAAAAGAGAAAACTATTACTTCTATTATGATGTGTATATGTGGAATACCATTGTGAAACATATTTTTCACGATACAATGTTTATTTTAATTATTTTATCCACAGTTTATATAGAGTTATCAACATGTAACTAATTGATATACAGTTGTTTTATTCTGCCTCTCTATTTATGTGCATAAGTATTGTCATTTAATCAACGTCCTCCACAATGACTTTGTTATCTACGTATGATACTTTTTATTGGGGAAAATGAGAGTAGTTTTCCACGTTCCAGATTGACCATTTTCATAATCCACACTACCTTATCATTTATACACAAAATTGATACCTAATAATCATACTGTTATCCACTTTTTCGAAATGCTAATCGTGAATTTTCGAGAGTTATCCACAGCGTCTTTTCGATAAATGTTTTGCTTGTAGCTTTTAGTCTATTATAAAATCATAACCCGTTAACTCAAAATTTGCTTTCAACTTTATTTTCTCGGGTGTTATTTTTATAATTTCTGGTAAAATATTTTTTTCTAAGTCTCCCGCATCCCATCGTGCATTGCGATTTTCATCAATTATTAATCTAACATAATAAATACCTGGTTTTATGAACTCGAATTGATACATCAATAAATTGTTCACTTTCTTTACAACTTCATATTTTTCATCTAATAACTCAACAATAAATCCTTTCTTTTTTAGATTTTTAATTTCACCACTTATAATGCCATAATTTTCTGGATCTCTTAATGTATAAGTAGATACATATTTTGTGGTTGAATCATTTTCAACTGAAATGAATGCACCATTTTCCATTTTAAGCCTAATAATTTCTTTTGGTTTTTTGGCATCTAATTGAATTTTTAGTTCTGTTTTTTCACTATTCCATTTTATATCTTTTTCCGTTACAGTTATTCTAACAAGCGTATCATTCTTAAATTCAACTTTATTTAAATCATATTTTTTAATCGGTTTTGTAAAAGTAAAAGTATATCCTGTTTCCTTCAAATCTAAATCCTGATTATTGGAGGGATTAGTTTTAAAAGTAAATTCATCTTTCACTCCCACAGTATCTTTTTTCGTTCTGGCCTTAAATTTTATTTTTTGGTCATGTGTAAATACTTTATCCAATGAATCGGTAACTGATATTTTTACTTTTATTGTATCTGTTGTATTATTATTTGTATTAAATATTCTCACATTCCGAGCATCAACTTGTTGATAAACTAAACTGTCTTTTTTACTTGCAAATTCAATTGCTACTTTTTTAATTCCTCTATTATATTCCAGATAATAATAATTGGAAGTGCTTCTCGATTTTAATACTTTATTTGGTGTTTTATTAATATTGGCCATAAAAATTTCTAAATTCTGAATACTGTTCTTTAAAATAATAGTATCTTTTACTATTCCCAAAATCTCTTTTGATTCTTCATATAGTAAATTATTATTTGCATCTCCAATGGCATATATTCTATATTTCCCTGCGGCAACATTCTCAATTTTGAAATTTCCAGAACTATCTGTTTTCATAAAATAATAAGGTTTTACCTTTTTTGGATTTAATGTATCTGACAATACATAAAGCCCCACACTTATATCCAACATTGGTTTATTAGTTTGGGGATTTTTAACTTTTCCACTTACATCTAATGAATCAATATATTTTCCTGTACTAAATACTAATCTTACATTTTTGGCAAAATTACTTTCATTCATATCCTTAAAAGTATTCCTAAAATTAAAACTATAAGTTGTATTTTCTCTAAAAGGTTTATCAAAATTAAGCCTTACCCCTTTCTGCATTATTTTGGTTTCATAAGTTCCTTCCAAATTTGGGGTAATTGATAATTGTTGTTGAATATTATTGACACTTACATATTCATCAAATTGAATTTCTATTTGCTTTCCATTAAAATTTTTCGCTTGATTTTCTGGAATAGTCTTTACTATTTTTGGAGCAAGCGTATCTTTTTTCCCTCCCGTAGGTGCGACAATTTGGGCACAACTTAAAAGCATTTCTATGATAATAAAGCTAAAAAAACTTATCAATACTATGTGTTTTAATCTCATGTTTATATGTTGAAAACTTTGTGGATAATTAATTTCTTAGTTATTATTTCAATTTCTGCTAATCTACTTTCCTTAAAATTGTTGAAAATTATCGGTTTATAGAAATTAAATTGAGAACAAAAATAAACCCTCAGTAATTCTTAAACTACTGAGGGTTGTGGAAATTGTGTTATTATGTTTAAAACTTCTTAAAAACGTAAATCAAACTTGAATAATTTTTACTATTTCCTTCTGCCGCTATATTTGATTTTAATCCATCTAAGAAAGCCCTCAAATAATTGATTTTACCCTTTTGATATTTAGTACTTAACATTGAAACATAAAAGGAATCAAATTTCATGGGCAAAGTTTCTTTCAATTCAAAACCATGATTTGCAAATAATTGCTTAATGCTTTTTTGAGAGAAATGATAAAGGTGTCTTGGTACATCATAAGCCGCCCATTGTTCCTGATAAATTTCAGCATCTTTCGATTCGTGATTCGGAACTGCTATGATTAATGAACCATCTTTTGAAAGTCTTTCTTTTAACCAATCAATTGTAGCGTTTAACTCATGGACGTGTTCGAGTACGTGCCAAAGTGTTATGACTTCAAATTTTTCGTTTTGGAATGAACTTAATATTTCTTCCGTGATTTTTATTTTATTTGTTTCTTCCGCAATCGCTCTTGCTTTTCTATCAGGTTCTATGCCATTTACTTTCCATCCATCTTCATGAGTAATACTTAAAAACATCCCCGTACCACACCCTACATCTAATAATTTACCTTTAGTTGGAGATAGTTTATTGATCAAATTTAATTTTCCCTTTAAAGTAAATTTTCTAACTTCTTGATAGATTTTTGAGATTAAACCTTTTGAAGTATTTGAATGTGAAATATAAGATTCCGCTTTGTAATATTCACCAATTGCTTTACCATCTGGTCTTGGATTAGTAAATCGAAATCCACATTTTTTGCAAGTAACTATTTTAAATTGTTCTTGACTTACTGTATAATCTTTAACGGTTAAATATTTTTCAAAAGTTTGTGATTGACAAACTGGACAATTATTGAGTTGTTCCATTCTTTTTGTGGCTTTTGGCAGTCAGCTTTTGGCTTTTACTATTGATTTTTATTTTTGATATTTATTACTACGTAGCATGAGAATCTTTACTTTGAATCGAAGTGCATTTTATTCGTTGGCTCATGTGATAGATTTCCATACTACATGATATGTATAATTTTACATCTTTTGAAGTATTTAATCTTAATTATTGCTGGCAGCCTATTGCCGACCGCTGATAATCACCTGCCGCATTTACCTTCCGATAAATAACATAAGTACTGAAACATCAGAACTAGAAACACCACTAATTCTTGCAGCCTGTCCAAGCGTTGCAGGACGAATTTTAGATAGCTTTTGGCGACCTTCTATTGAGATTGATTTCATACCGTTATAATCAAAATTAGCTGGAATATTTACGTTTTCTAATTTTTGAAGTTTATTAACCATCAATTGTTCTTTCTCAATATAGCTTTCATATTTCGTATTAATTTCAGCCTGTTCAATTATGTCTTCTTCATATTTTTCAAATTGTTTTTGAATACTTGGAGTAATCGTGAATAATTGTATTAATTCCACATTTGGTCTTTTTAACAAATTAATCAATGATACCTTTTCTCTCAAAGTTGCTGTTCCAATACTTTCCAAAAAATCATTTGCTTCATTTGGACTTATTTTTATATTTTGCAATTCTTTAATTAATTCTTCTGTTTTAGAAATTTTTTCATTCACTTTTTTCAATCTTTCTTCCGAAGCTAACCCAATCGAATTTCCTTTTTTGGTTAATCGAATATCTGCATTGTCCTGTCTTAACAAAGTTCTATATTCAGCTCTTGACGTAAACATTCTGTATGGTTCATCTGTGC
>JANPIG010000416.1:0-1112 GCA_031424875.1 Cytophagales bacterium | reverse complement strand
GCTTTACCCTTTTTTTTGAGAACATTAAATCATAATCCTAAATATCCAGACGCTAAATTTTATGTGGCACAGTGTTTGGAATATACTGGTGAATATGTAAAAGCCGAGGAATATTACAAACAAATGATTGCTGAAAATGCTCAGGATTATAAGGCCATGGGTGGAATTGCTCGAGTTCAACGGAAAGAAATTTATGGAGAATACATTCCTAATGAGGAAATCAAATATGATACCTCAGCTTTTCCTAAATTTGTAATGCCCAAACGGTCAGTTGATACCGCTACCATAAAACCTTTGAAATCAAAGGGAATTGATGCTTTGAATAAAGAAAATTAAAACAAATAAATCGAGGGATTGACGAGAAATGTTATTTGTAAAACATTGATTTTCAAGATAATACCTCAAAACAAATAATAAAATGATAAAGATTAACTTGCCAGACGGCAGTGTCAGAGAGTATGCTCAGGGTACAACTGGGATGGACATTGCCCTAAGTATTTCAGAAGGTTTAGCTCGCAATGTGTTAGCTGCAAAAGTAAATGGAAAAGTAGTAGATGCTTCAATGCCTCTCAATGAAGACGCTGATTTTCAGCTACTTACTTGGAATGACACGGATGGAAAATCGACCTTTTGGCATTCATCCGCACACCTTCTAGCCGAGGCTATTGAGGCACTTTACCCAGGCACAAAATTTGGAATTGGACCTGCCATTGAAACGGGATTTTATTACGATATAGATATGGGCGATAAAACGCTCAGTTCAGAAGATTTCAAAAAAATTGAAGAGAAAGTATTAGAATTGGCTCGTCAAAAAAATGAGTATCAGCGTACTGCTATTTCAAAAGAAGAGGCAATTAAGTATTTTGAAGCCAAAGGTGATGAATATAAATTAGAATTGTTGCAAGGTTTGGAAGACGGTTCCATAACTTTTTATCAACAAGGGAATTTTACAGATTTATGTCGTGGGCCACATATTCCAAATACTGGATTTGTGAAAGCTGTAAAGCTAATGAGTATTGCAGGAGCGTATTGGCGTGGGGATATTACTCGCAAACAAATGACACGTGTATATGCGGTAACTTTTCCAAAACAAAAAGAATTAGAAGAGTATT
>JANPIG010000415.1:0-4863 GCA_031424875.1 Cytophagales bacterium | reverse complement strand
CTGACGATATAAGCTTCAAAGGTTTTATTCTCATTAGATTTGACCACTTCTTGAAAAGGATTTCCTACAAAAATGCCTGTGAAAACGTCAATATGATTGTTCTTAATGGCTCCACCCGTATCACCCGCAAAGAAATATCCATCGTGGGTTACCTTTGAGCCGTTGGGTAATTCTATGATTTTTCCCCTTGCAGCGGATATAAAAATGACTGTTTCATAAGGAATAATTTTGCTATCAACCGCAATGGTTCTGTATGGAATTAGTTTATAATTTCTTACGCCATCGCCAAATCCGCTTGATTTTTTCCAGAGGGTTCTGCCCCAACTTTCTACTTTTAATTTGCTTTGGGCGTATTTCTTACACACCCTACAATCTACAAAAGATTTATCGCCCGTTTTGGCAAAATTGATGATGGTGATTTCCCCTGTGGAATCTGTTACGAAGGCAGTTCCTTCCAATGCGGCTTCACAAAAATCGCAGGTATCGGCAGTGAGTTTTGAGGGTGTATCGTCTTGGTAAAAGATAGGAATATTGCCTTTGGATTGGAATTTATGAATAAAATATTGCGTTGCCCACAAGGTCATTTTGGCCAAGTCAGTAATGCGTTCGGGCGGGGAAAAATTAAAGTCCGTGGAAGAATGCTGGGCAAAAGATTGTGAGCCAAGAATGAGAAAAGCAAAGATAAAAAATAGCTTAAATTTCATATTTCGAATAAGGTTGCTTCGCCATTCATCAAAACACTCCGAAAATGTTTTACCGTAAACTCATTCCAAGTGGCTGAACCCACAGGTTCGTGCATCGTTACCAAGCCCGTTTGAGCGTGAATGCCCAACAATAAAGCGGTAATATCCGAATACCCCACGATGACTTTTGGGTTTTTGCGGATGGTTTCATAGTCCAACCAAGGCAAGAGTCTTGCACAACCCCAGCCTCCGTGTACGCACACAATCCCCTGTACGGACGAATCAGCGAACATTTCGTTGATATCAGCCGCACGGTCAGCGTCTTTACCCGCCAAATATCCGTAGCGTTCCCACATCCGTTTTCCGTATTTGACCTTGAAGCCCAATGCCTGCAAAGATTCGTCAGTGATTTTGACTTCTTCTTTGTTAAATGCAGCACCCGCAGGACAAACCAAACCGATGGTATCACCCACTTTAAGGCGTGCTGGTTTGATGATAGGATTCGTTTTTGTGATGCTTGCGGAGGTAATTAGTGGAACGCTTGCCAGGCTTTGGAGGAAATTTCTACGTTGCATTTTTGGGGGTGGTTGAATTTATGATTCCGTTTTGTCTGTTATTTTCCAAAAACCTGTTTTGTCGCTTCCTATGCGTTCTATTAAACCAAGTTTTTTAAGCTCTTGAATATGTCGTTTTATTGTTGCAGTGGAATATCCTGTCTTTTCTGCAATTTCAGTGTAATTTGCATTTCGTTTTTGTCGTAATTGTTGTAAAATTTGTACTTTTACAGGGTCATTTACAGGGTCAATTACTACTTTTACAGGTTCATTTTTTAGGTTTACAGGGTCATTGCAGTAGCAATCAGATACTCAGAAGGCTTTAAACCATCCACTTGTTGCAAACCGATAGCCGTTTTCCAAACCTTTGCTTTTTCTGCTCGATTGGGTTCGCCTTGTCTTAAATATTCATCAAAATTGTCCAATTTTTTAATCTAACTCTTTTTTTAAGAGTTCATATATTATTTGCCAATCGTTTTTGTAGAACGCTGTACTTTCATCGGCAAGTTTTATAAAAGTAGATGAGGTAAAGAATTTATCCGTTGCAGTTTCTGTATCAAAGTTGAAATCAAGAATAAGTTGCTCAATGATGGGTTCGGCAAGTTCAGCTATTTTATGTTCAATATTTTTTTCTTTTTCAACATAATCAAGCATTTGAAGCGAACGACCTGTACAAAAACAGATTTGATGTGTGGATTTTGTAAACTTCAACTCTTCTAAAAATTGCTCCTTAGAAATTTTGCCACTTACATATTTTTTTATCCGAGTTGCAATTCTATCATCAGCAACTGGACCTTCAACTATATCATAATCGTGAGTGGGATGTTTTAAAGTTATATCTCGGTTTGTGGTTATAAAATCAAGCCAAGGCTCATTATATTCATCAAACCGCAAAGTTTTTAATTTGAAATGGACAAAAGCATTTTCATTAAATTCAAATTCTGTAACAAAATCTTGTGTGTCGTTTTCTAAACCTTTGCGTTCAGCCCAAAAATGGGCTTGTTCTTTGATATTAGTTACGTAAAAACCTTGTCCAAAATCTTTTCCTATTTCGCACTTCGATAAATCAATTTCTACAATTTCTATGAAGCTACCATGATAAACCCTCATCTCATACCTCCATTTTTATGACAAATTTCATAGATACTTCTAACTGCCCAAAACGGATTATCGGTATGTAATGCCCACCAATGCTTATTAAGGTATTCAATGCCACCATATTTTTTTAAATATAGATAAGCATTTTGTATGTTCATTTTATAAGCAAGTGCAAACTCTGGAATTATGAAGCTAATAAAACTGATTTTATCGCTCATTTCTTTATCTATTGTTGCCATGTTTTCTATTGATTTTATACAAAGTTAGAAAAAATTTGTTTCCGTGGTCGGTGTCCTCACCGTACCATCGTGCGACAGCCATCGGACAAACAGGTTTTAGCCTCAAATTTAATTCATAACTATTTGATAATCAATAATTTATTTACTCGGAAATTTGCTTTCGCACGATGTCAGGTCTGGGCGACCCCGTTCAACACCGTGCCACGGGACGACGAAGGTTCTACCGAATACGGAAACATAAAGGCAAAATACTCAATCTACATTTTTTACAAATTCTTGTTACACTTGAGTTCTTCTCTTCTATTCAGCATACTTTATTAATAATTCATCTTCAAATCCGAAAATTGTCAAAGCTTGTTTAATTCTGTCAAACTTTCCCATATTGTCAATATTTGATTCTATAAAATAAGTTTCACTAATTGAAACAGCTTGTCTTAACCCACTTGATTCAGGTGTTTTAGTCAAGCTAAGTCTGTCTGCAATTTCTGATGTAAAAAATGTTTCAGGTTGTAAATCGAAAAGTTGTCTAAAAACCTCTATATATAGTTTTGCTACTTGTGTGACTTCAAGTTTTTGGTTGAAGAAAATAGCATATTCTAACTTCTTATGTTTCGGGTCTTCAGCATCAAAAATATTTATCTCATCATTTGTAACTTCAAGTTCAATATCAATTTCTGGAATTTCCCAAATTTTTATAAATCGTTCTGAAATTGAGTTTGCTCGTTCTTCAATTTCTACTTTATCCCATTTAGTTTTATCTTTTAAGTCTCTGTTCAGCCAAAGTCTGCTAAAAATATAACCTTGTTCTTTACCGTCAATATTCATAATTTTCTTTTCAAGGAATGGTTTATTACTCAATTTACCATTATTACCCGAAAGTGTTAGATTCCCAATTGTGTTAAGATAATTTTCTTTTATTAAATTGTATTCATCCGTTCCCAATTCAAATTTCCATTTTAATTCAGGATTTTGTGGAAATATATGCTCAATTGTTATATCCGAATTTCCTTCAATAGCAACAGGCTCATTGTTTTGGAAATTTTCTAAGCGCTCCAATAAATATGTTCTATTCTTTGGTTTGATGTTATAAACGTCCTTTTCTTTCAATGCGTTTATTGTTTCTGTATTTCTTGGGAAACGCTGTACTCCTGACCTTTGTAATAATGATTTCTGTATCGAGAACAAGTAATTATTTGGCTCAACTTTGTCGTACAAACCCATAAATATTTTATTTAGTGCATTTGTAGGCAGACCCAAAATAAAACGCCTGAATGTAAATGATTGAACAGTGGATAAAACTGAAATAAAAGTAGATTTATCAATTATGTCATTTGAAAAGTCTTCATATACTTTCATCAAGAAAGGAAATGCTACATTAATTTCTAATCTATTGATGTATTCAAGTTGAGTTCGTACTAATTTGTCAGGTTCATTCCTTGGGTTGGTAAGCTTATTATAGTACTTTACTAACGATTTTAGTTCTGACAGAACAATCTCCAATTCATCTATGGTTGAAGTTGGGTATTTTTCTTTAAATTTTGCATAAACATCTCCCTTGTTTGGGATTTCTTTGTTTTTAAGTGTTAAATAATCTCTAATAAACTCTGAGACTCTTGTTTTATTTAAGGTTTCATCCTTAGCATTTCTTTCAATTACTTCCCAATAATTTTTGTATATTCTGTCTTGATTGGTTCTTGAAATTCCCATTAAAATATAGTTTCTAATGAGGTCAGCCTGTGACAGTTCAAGTCCAGTTGAATTTAAACTTTCAAATATTCTTTGAGGATTATCTTTCTGCCTGTCTAATGCAATGTCTACAAAAATAAGTTTAGAAAGCCCACGCTGTATAATTTCAAAGTTGTCTCCATTTATTGCTGATCTGAAATAATCGAAATTCTCAATTATTTTCGAATATCCTTTAAATTCTTCTTCGTTTATGGAATTAAGAATGTGCCGAAGTGCTTCTTTATTGTTTTCGGTCGGTTTTAATTTTAGCTTTTCTTCTTCTGGTGCAAATTCATTTATCAAATAAGTTTTCTGAATGCGATTTACCAACATTTGGTTATCAAGTTTTTTCGCAAGTCTATAAAGTGCTATGTAAATTAATGTAATTGTTGTTAGTCTTTGCTGTCCGTCAATAATAGTTAATTCTGTTAAACCTGATGCTGTATAAACGTCATCTTGAAAATAAACTATGCTACCAATAAAGTGAGCATTTGTCTTGTCGTTTTTGCCCGTTTCAATAATGTCGTGAAGCAATTGCTTACACTGAAAAAGTGTCCAGTCGTA
>JANPIG010000414.1:0-2584 GCA_031424875.1 Cytophagales bacterium | reverse complement strand
ATTTTAAAGAAAAAAGAATCGGGTGAAATTATTGAAATTGAAAAGTTAAATTTGAAGTAAATAAAAATAAAATATAAACAAAAAAAACCATGCTATTTTCTAATGGCATGGTTTTTTGCACTTATGCTGTGCGGAAGTGATTAAATTAACAGCCGCCACTGTCTCAGTATTCATACTTCACACACAGAACAAGCATATAACGTAAAATTGAAGTTATTCTGTATCATCATTCTTCTCAATTTTAGGAACTATATTATTTTCATCTAAAGGGAAAGGCTTATGTCCTTTAGGGTGAACAACGGAGTTTCCATCTAAAGGAAAACTCTCATGATCTTTAAGTAAAACAGTTTGACGTCCATCTGAAGGCAATGACTGCACTATTTGTTCAATAAGTTCAGTTAACCGTAAATCAGAAGAACGTAATTTAAAGACATTATCCATCAGCCTTGCTCCTTTCAAACTGTCGTATTCAGGAGCAATGTTAACAATTTGCTGTCGCCAGTTGTTGGGAAGCAAATTTTTACAGGCTTTTATCCTGTTTTTTAGTATTTCTGACGTTTTTTTTAAATCTTTTGGCGGCATATACCTATAATATATTATATTTGTGTCTAACATTTTCTGTTATACACAAATTATGACAATTGAATCTATTAAATTTTTAAATGTTGATTTTCTTTATTGATACACACGTTTTGAAGATTTTGCAAAATTTGTATCCAAATACTAATAAATTTAAGTAATTTATTAAATCACACAAAACTATAATTTTATGAGTATAACTCAAAATAAAATCCAATATATTTTCATAAATTTATTTTTCAGTATTGATAACGTACATTAATTACATTAAAAAATACATTTACATTCACTAACTATGAACCGAATTGAAGATAAAATAAGAGTCTTAGTAGCAGAAAAAAGTATGACGCTGCTCCAATTAGCTACTCGTTCAAAAATTACTGAGGCTACATTGCACGCTATTTTAAATAGAAATGATGCAAAATATTCTCAATTAATAAGACTTGCAGCTACGTTAGATGTAAATGTAGCCTATTTAGTTGGAGAAACAACCATTCGCAATATGTCGGTGGTACAAGAACCACAAACGGGCTATGTTGCTATCAAGGCGGATGAAGTGATTGATATGCAAAAACAAATCATTGAATTACAAAGTAGATTGTTAGAAAAAAAATAATCTAAACAATACTCAAAATGAAAGCTAATACTCTAACTTAACGGAGTATTAGCTATTTTATTTAGCGATTGAATCTATCTTTCAATTTTAGTAAGGGTTTTTCAATAAATCGGTAGGATAATTCACAAACTAAAATAGTTAAGACAATGGCTGATAGATAAAGTAGCGTATTGAAAAGTAGAGAAGGCAACTCTTTTCCGAAAAAATAATGAATTGAATTTACACAAAGCACTATTACGGCAGGATGATATATATAAACTCCGTAGGAAATCTTACCTAAATAATGGATGATTTTCTGTTCTAAATAAATGATAGTGTTAGGGTTTTGAGAAACATTCAAAATAAAGAAACAGAAGAATATTCCATAAAACTCCATATTAAATCCAGGCACGTGAAAACCTGTGGATAACATCAAAATAAGGATAGAATAAACGATTGCTTGAACGTCTTTTCTAAATAAGAACTGCAAAATTCTCTCTTTTTTTTCAAAAATAAGATACGCTCCTCCCCCACCAATTACCATAGTCAATATCCTAAATTGACTAAAAAATAATTCAAGTCCATCTTGTATTTTAGTTTTTGTTTCAAGGGATAAGTCGCTGATTTTGAACACATAAAGCCATGAAATCCCCAAAACAGATAGAAACATCATTAACAACTTGAAGAATGTTTTAATCGGCTTTTTACTCTTGATTATCCAGGGCCAAATGGCATAAAACTGTTCCTCGACACCCACTGACCAAGTTTGGGCGCACAAGTATGGCGAACGATAAAAGACGAATCCTAAATTGGGTAGAAAAAGCAAGAAAAAAGGCAATCTTTTGAAAAAATCAGCATCAAAATAATATTGATTTCTGAGAGGTTCGTTGAAAATTGGAATATTTGGAAAAACAAAGAAACCAAGAATTACAATAATAAAATATAGGGGCCAGATACGAAGAACTCTACGGATATAAAAATCTTTAGTAGAAATATCTCCACGACGTTGCTTTTCACTTAATAAAAGATAAGTTATCAAAAAACCACTTAATACGAAGAATAAGCCAACGCCTAATTTTCCCATATTTTTAATGAAAAAATTGCCATAATTGTTTTCTAAGCCCATCAAATATTTGATTTGCTCAGTATGGTGAATTAAAACAGAAAAGGCAGCAATGAAACGAACTCCGTTGAGGTTAGGGAAATATACTGGTTGATGAGGTTGAAGCATTTATAAATATTAGTGAAACAAATGGTTTACAAAATTACATCTTGTAACTTTGAATTCAAAGTTATCATCAGTGAGGCTTGCTCTTAAAAAATCATACATCATTGCTCAAAGCTAAAAATATGGATAATGAACAAGTAAATAATCCCCTGCATGGGATAAAATTAGAAATGATTTTAAAT
>JANPIG010000413.1:0-1988 GCA_031424875.1 Cytophagales bacterium | reverse complement strand
GTAGCAGGTGAAAGTTCAGATGCTTGGAACAATGCTGGGACGGGTCATTCAGCCCTTTGTGAACTGAATTATACGCCTGAAAATGAGGATGGTACGATAGATTGTACTAAAGCCATCAATATTGATGAATCCTTTGAAATTTCACGACAATTCTGGGCATATTTAGTAGAACAAAAAATCATAGAATCGCCCGAAAGTTTTATTAGAAGTATTCCGCACATGAGTTTTGTGTGGGGCGAAGACAACGTAAAATACTTGAAAAAACGCCACGAAGCTCTTTTGAAATTTCATCCATTTAGAGGCATGCAATATTCAGAGGACTATCAACAACTGATGGAATGGATGCCGCTTGTGATGGAAGGACGGGATAAGGTTCAGAAAGTGGCAGCCACTAAAATGGACATTGGAACGGACGTAAATTTTGGTTCATTGACCCGTAATTTGTTAGATTATTTAGACAAATTAGAGGGGGTAAATATTCACCTAAATCAAGAAGTTCAGAGTATTGAAAGAGAAGAAGAAAATACCCCTTGGACTATTGAATTAAAGAATATGGTAACTGGGAAAAAGCAAGAAATTTTCACTAATTTTATCTTTATTGGAGCAGGTGGAGGTTCATTGTATCTGCTCGAGAAATCAGGAATTCCCGAAGGAAAAGGCTTTGGCGGTTTCCCCGTGAGTGGACAATGGCTGAAATGTACCAATCCAAAAGTTATTGAAAGACACCATGCAAAGGTGTATGGAAAAGCGTCTGTTGGAGCGCCACCAATGTCCGTTCCGCACTTAGATTCTCGAATGATTGATGGTGAAAAAGCCCTGCTTTTTGGTCCTTATGCAGGTTTTTCTACAAAATTCTTGAAAAATGGCTCCTATTTTGATTTGTTGGCTTCCATCAAGTTGGACAATATTATTCCTATGATTTCGGCAGGTTTAGATAACATCCCTTTAACTAAATATTTGATTCACGAAGTAGCTCAATCTACTGAAGATAAGTTGGAATCTCTGCGAGCATTTCTGCCCGAAGCTGTTATGGAAGATTGGGAAATTGAAGTGGCAGGTCAGCGTGTACAAATCATTAAAAAAGACGAAGAACATGGAGGAGTTTTGGAATTTGGCACTGAAATTGTCAGTGCCGCAGATGGTTCTATTTCAGCATTATTAGGGGCTTCTCCGGGGGCATCTATCTCTGTAATGGCAATGTTAAACGTCATTAAAAAATGCTTTCCAGAACAAATGAAATCAGATGAATGGCAAGCTAAAGTAAAACAAATGATTCCATCTTATGGACAGCCTTTAGTGGATAATCCCGACCTTTGTGATCAAGTGAGGAAACGTACGAGTGAAGTATTGAATTTGGTAAATATTTAATGTACACTTTATACAGGATAAATATTAACATTTTCTCACCCCATAAATAAGACAGGAATGTTAGTTCTTTTAATCGGAAAACTATTGCTCTATCCTACCTCTTATTTCTATGTAGTAATTGATGTATGATACGTTTTTGAATGATTTTGAAATGTTAAGTTTTATCCCACGCAAAGTATATACTAATGAAAAAAGACTTAGAAAACAGAGAAGATATTGAAGTTTTGGTGAATAATTTTTACGGTAAAATACGTCAAAATGAGACGTTAGGCTATATTTTTAATGATATTGCTCAAGTAGATTGGGAAAAGCACCTTCCTAAAATGTACAGTTTTTGGGAAATGATTTTATTTGGGACAGAAGGTTATCAAGGTCAGCCGTTACGTCCACATTTGGCAATAAACCAACTGCATCCATTAACGCCTGAACATTTTAGTTTATGGTTTCAACTTTTTGAAAATACAGTAAGTGAGTACTTTGAAGGAGAGAAAGCTATTGAGGCAAAGTCAAGAGCCAAAGGTATTGCGTTGACATGGGCCTCTAAAATTAATTATTTGAATAAATAAGGCTATACTTACTTGAAAAAGATGGTACGTTAATTTCAAGGAGTTTTTATTTTA
>JANPIG010000412.1:0-7106 GCA_031424875.1 Cytophagales bacterium | reverse complement strand
TTTTTTACTGTTGTAAGTTAGCATAACATCAAGCCCTTTTTTGGCAAGTTGCAATGCCATATCTTTTCCTAATCCACGGCTTCCGCCTGTTACTAATGCAATTTTACTTTTCATTTTTTTATTTGTTTAATTTTTATTTTTTTAAAGGATGACCCAAATAAATGATTGTCAAAGTGATTAGAAGGAAAGGTATTTCAGTCAAAGCCGCCTTAATATTTCCCGTACTTAATTGAAACCCCATCATTAAAATGAATAACATTCCTGCCAATATATTTCCACTAAAGAAGGTTTGAGGGAATAATATCATTAAAGCTGAAAGGATGGTTAAAATGCTGATAATAGTTTGAAGTGGTTTATTGATTCCCCAACTCAGCAAAGTCTCGTTTCCGTTTGAAGAAGTATTTCTGAGTCCTTCCAAACCATGTTTAAAGCTCATAATTGCTACAAAGACAATTAATATTCCACTGATGATTTTCATGAATTTTATTGAATAATTAGTATTTATTACTGCATTAATTTTGCTCCGATTTTACTCGTTTGCCCTAAAATAACACTGGGCATAATTCGAGTCATGACCTTCAAAACGGTAGAAATCCCAGGGTAAATTTCGAGTTTATTGTTTAGCAATCCTTTTATAGTGGCATCAACCACTTTTTCAGGACTAATATTATTCTTAGCATTAAACCCGTCTAAGCCAGCAAATTTGTCATTTAAAGGCGTATTTGCCCCAGGAGCTATCAATTCAAATACCATGATTTTAGTATTTTTTAATTGAACCCTTAAAGATTTTGTATAAGAACGTAACCCTGATTTTGTTGCTCCGTAAATGGGAGAAATCGGGAAAGGCGTGAGGGCAAGACCAGAAGTAACATTGAGAATGGCTGCCTGATTTTTGGTTTTAAGATAGGGTAAAAATTGCTGAACCATTCTGATGGGTCCATTCAAATTTATCTCAATTTCACGGGTTATATTCTTCAAATCAATTGACGTATCGTGCAGGCTGATAATTCGCATTTCGCCAGCATTATTTATCAAAATATTAAGGTCAGAAAATTGCTCTATTACCTTTTCATAAAGTTTTGCAATGGCTTTTGGGTCGCTGACATCACTTTGGAAAGTGTGAATTTTGGGGAGTTGTTTCTTGGTTTGGTCAAGTCTGGATTGGTCTCTTCCTGTAATAATAACGGTATTTCCCAAATCAATTAATCTTGAAGCAAATTCATAGCCAAAGCCGCTTGTGCCACCAGTTATTAAAACCGTATTGTTAGATAAATCCATCATTATTTTATTAAAAATTTCGATGGCACAAAGTTGGCAGAAAAAATATTCAACAAATTGCAAAATTCAATCCGTTGTTTGCAAAATTCAAATCTTGCTATATTTTAACGAAATCCTATGGGAGCAAGCGTGGTTTGTTTTTTGAAAAAATTAGAAAAATGAGCAATTTCCTCAAAACCTAAACAGTAAGCAATTTCGGAAATGTTCCAGTCGGTTTGTTTTAGTAAAATCTTGGCTTCCTTAATGATTCTTTCACTAATAATATCGGTAGTGGTTTTGCCCGTATTTTCCTTCAAAACCTTATTCAAATGATTCACGTGAACTGATAAACGGTCGGCGTAATCTTTGGCAGTTCTTAGGTTTAGCTTTTGTTGAGGGGACTCAATTGGAAATTGGCGTTCTAATAATTCCAGAAATAAAGATGATACTCGTGCAGAGGCGGTATGGGTTGGATGTAAGGCAGTGGCGGGTTGGAGTTTTTGTCCGTAATGAATTAATTCCAAAACATAATTACGAAGAAGATCATATTTGAACACATAGTTAGAAGAAATTTCCTTATGCATCTTTCTGAAAATGAGGTGAATGTCCTCTACATCTTCCTCAGATATTTGAAATACAGGATAACCATCTGCCCTGAAAATTGGTAAATCGTCAAGCACAATGCCGCTTTTATTTTTTAATAAAAACTCATCGGTGAATACACAAAAATAGCCCGTTTGGTTTTCATCTTGTGGCACATAATTATACGGAATCTTGGGCGTAGCAAATAAAAGACCCTGATTTTCGATATTAATTACTTTATCAGCGTATTCAACTTTGTTCTTACCAATAATCAAACTGATTTTATAATATGCCCTTCTGTTATAAGGCATCACAGGTTTTGATTGATATTTCGCACGCAAATCGGCAATGCTAAAAATGTTAAAATGACCAATTTGCTTGGTATATTCTTTCGGTAAAAGTGATTCAATATCTTCTAATCCTTTGGATATTTGCTCATAAAATTTATCAATTGTTATAACTTCCATATTTGAATTGTTTTGTAAAATTCAAATGTATAAAATTATTTTGATTTCATCCTTTCATAATGCAATAATTTTGGCATAATTTATATAATCAGTTTAATTACTTCCAATAAAATCCATTGATGTTAGAGAATTTATCATTTGAATTCAACAAAAAACGCCTATTTTTTCAACCATATGTATTTACTTGAAACGCATGTATTAGATATTAACATCACAATAACTCATTTTTTGAATTTAATTAAACGATTGTAAAAATTCCAAAGATGATTTTTGAGTTTTGATTTCAAGCGTTTTACTAAACGATTATAGATATTCAATACAATTTCCACTTTCTTCGCTTCACATATAAAGCATCTCAAATTCATAACGAACACAAAGCTTGCCATTTGTTAGTTTAATAAATTATAATCAAAACATTGTAAATAGGGGATTACCATTAATTTCTATTCATTAACTAAGAGCTCCGCTACTTGAATGTTCGCAATCAGTTTAACGTTTTCACCTAATCCTAAGCCGCCTGTGTCCGTGAGTTTATTCCAAGTCATTCCAAATTCTTTGCGATTAACTATTCCTGTTACTTCAAAACCATGTTTTAGAATACCATGACCATTGTCTTCTGAACCGCCATATTCAACATTTAATTGGATTGGTTTAGTTACGCCTCTTAAAGTTAAATTTCCATCCATTCTGTAATTACTGCCACCTACATTTACAAATGATGTTGACTCAAAAGTAATTTGGGGATATAAATCTGCAGCAAAAAAATCGCCAGTTTGTAAATGCGCATCACGTTGAGCTTGATTAGTATCTATACTTTTTACATCAATTGTAAAACTTACTTTAGCATTATTGAAGTCTTTTTCTTGGGTAACTATTTTTCCTTCAAATTTCTTGAATGAACCTGTTACATTAGAGATAACTAAATGCTTGATTTTAAATAGCACATCGGAGTGGATTGTGTCTATTACCCATGTTGTTGTATTTGTCATTTTTAAATATTTTTTTATTCTACAAAATTACCGAACTTTACTTCCGAAAGTATAGCTGTTACCTATGAGTAAGTAGTTACCTATAAGTAAGTAATAGCAGTAAGAAAATTAAAAGAGATGAATCAAAAAGAAAATATCTGCCAGCACAAGCTAATGGTTACACGAGATACCATGGAGGTAATTCAAGGTAAGTGGCGAATACCTATTATAATTGCTTTGACTTTTGGACAAAAGAGATTCGGCGAAATACAAAGAGATATTGTGGACATTTCACCAAAAATGTTGTCTCAGGAGTTAAAAGCTTTAGAGGAGAACAAAATTATTACTCGGATACCTCATTATGAGAGTATGCCTGTAACTGTCGAATACTCACTAACTCCATTAGGAAAGTCTATGAAAAAATTGTTAGATGAAATTTTAAATTGGGGAACTCATTTCCGTAAAGAAATCGTCGGGAAGTAGGGTGTCATTATTAAGTGACGTGTAAATGATGGAATTAAATTTGCCTAATTCTGCCGCTTGTACAGCTACGTTTTTACTTTCTTAAAGGCTCGAAAAATCTCCAGTAATTACATTCTTGGTTGGCTGAACTTGTTGCATTGCTTTAATTCTCACTCGTTGTTGCTATATAAGGTTTCGGTTATTTGAAGGACAGTTTATATTCCAAAGGCGTTTTGCCTGATTTGGTTTTAAACATTTTGCTGAAAGATTGTGGATGTTCAAAACCCAATTGAAAAGCAATCTCACTAACTGAAAGCTCGATTGTTAATAATTTTGTTTTGGTTTTCTCTATTAATTTATCGTCAATATGTTGTAGCGTATTTTTCCAGTAATTATTTTGTCCTATGAGTGAAACTTTAAACCGTCTAAGGCTTTGTTTACTTTTTTTGTGTCGCCATACACTACAATACCAACTAAATTTTGATTTTCGTCATCGCATTTTGCAATTTCAATTAAATTTTCTTCTTCATTTTTTGTTCCAAACAATGGTGATGTGTAAATTCCAATATTTAGTTCTCTTTGTTTTGCTCTGTTAAAAGCTCTTGCTATTTCGGCATCTGTGTCTGCTTTGAGGATCAAAATAGGATGTTTTAAAAATGGCAAATACTCTGAATTTGAATCGTTTATAAAAGGCTTTCCGTGTGTTTCGGGAAATTTTATGGCTACTGAACTCGCTAAAAATGAAGCTACATTAAGTTTTTGCCAACTTTCTAAGTCATTTTTTAAGACAATTGCTATTTTGTTATCGTATGACATTTCTTTGTTATTTAAGTTTAAGTTCCATTTGAATATTACAACGTTCATAAGGCGATTGAATTCCAACAATTTTCTGAAACCCTAATTTTTGATATAGGTTAATTGCAGGCTTTAAAATAGTGTTACTTTCTAAATAAATATTAGACGCACCTAATGATTTTGCTTTGTTGATAATAGCTTGTCCAAGTAATCCGCCAATATTTTTTCCTTGTGCTTTTGGCGAAACAGCCATTTTTGCTAATTCGTATTCATATTTTGGGTCGTCCATTTTTATTAATGCACATACACCCGAAGGCTCATTTTTGTAAAGAGCGACAAAAATATGCCCGCCATTTTTAAGAATGTACTCGTCAGGATTATCTAATGCTTTGTAATCTGTTTCTTCCATTTTAAAATAGGAAGAAATCCATTCAACATTCAAATCCCTAAATATTTGTTGATATTTTTCGTTGTAATCTATGATTTTAACATCTTCCGACTCTCGTAATTTCTTCTGTTCTTTCACTCGTTTTAATAAACTTTTTTGACTTAAAAGATATTCCCACTCCTCAATTGCTTTCCACAAATCTGCGTTAGTTTCTGCCAATGCCCCTTCTATGGCAATATTCACGTCCTTATATTGAAGTTCAATTTTATTGGTCATTTCTTTACCTTTTTCAGTTAAGGAAACGATATTTTTACGCTTGTCTATTTCTCCTTTATTCTCAACGACTATTCCCTTTTTTGCCATTTCTCTAACAATTTTGCTAACAGAGGGTTGAGAATGACCAATTTCGGTTGCAATATTTGATATAGTTTTTCCCTGCCCTTGTGAAAGAACATAAAAGACTGGAAACCATTTTGGTCGCATATCAATGTCATACAGTTTGTAAACTTGAAATGCTTCTTCGGCTATGTGTTCACTAAGTCTGCGTAGGCGACTCCCCAACGCAATTTTACCTATCTGATTGTATATGTCCATGATTTGTTTAACTAATTACATAACTGATTATGCAAATATACATTTTTTTTATTTTCAAAATAACTTTCTACCCATTTTCTTAAACTCTTTAAAATTTGCAAGGTATCTTTCAATTCAATATTCATAAACATGTTTGCTTCTTTATAGGCAGGTTGCACGGAAATGGTATGAATATAAATATATAGTGCTACAACTGATTTTACTGCATATTGGATTGAATCAAGGTTAGAAGTATCACCTTGGACAATTTCACAGCCAAGTTCCGCCAAATTCTAAACTTTGGATGGTGTACAAGCCCAATAACTAACTTTATGACCTTCTGACAATTATTGTTTTGCTAAATTTCTACCCACTAATCCTGATATATCAATTCCGAGAATTTCTTCATATTTCTGTTAACTTAATATCACAAAATTCTGTAAAATTTAATTAGTAAAAATAGCCAAATTTATTTTTGTGATAGTAGTTTTCGTTATTTTGGGGTATTTAATTAAATGAAGCCCTAAATTCTAAAGGAGAAAAATTGGTCTTGCTTTTAAATAATTTACTGAACGATTGCGGATGCTCAAATCCTAAGTTGTAAGCAATTTCACCTACTGACAAATGGGTTGTTGAAAGTTTCTCTTTCGCTAATTCAATCAACTTATCGTGAATAAAGTTTTTGGTACTTTGTCCCGTTAAAATTTGCAATAAACGGCTTAAATAATTGGGTGAAATATTCAAATGCTCGGCAATGTATTGAACCGTTGGAATTCCATGATTCTCTAAATTATCTCCATTAAAATATTCTGTCAGTAAAACCTCTAATTGGCTCAATTTGCTATGATTTGCGATTTTTCTGGTGATAAATTGCCGTTGATAAAAACGTTCGCAGTAGGTTAAAAGCAACTCAATTTGAGCAATAATGACATGTTGACTAAAATTGTCAATATTAGTTTGATATTCTTGCCCAATCTTTTGAATTATATCGGTGACCAAAACTTCCTCTTTTTCTGATAAGTGCAGTGCTTCGTTTACATTATAAGTAAAATAATCATACTGCTTTATTTTTTTGGCTAAGGGAGTATTCCAAAGAAAATCGGGGTGGATTAAAAGCAACCACCCCGAATGTTTTAATTCGTTATTTTCTGATGTTTCAATGGTTAAAATTTGCCTGGGAGCCATAAAGTGCATTATTCCCTCATCAAAATCAAAATCATTCTGTCCATATTTCATTTTTTGCTTGAAGTTTTTTTTCAATGCAATTGAATAAAAACTATGAATAATACTGGTTATGCTATCTTTAGGCGTAGGTCTGATATCCTCAAATCTGACCACACTCACCAAAGGATGTTCTGGTTTTGGCAATTTCATAAACCGATGATATTCAGAAATAGTTTTTAAGTGAAAAGGGGACGATGCTGTCATTGTATAAAGTTATTTTGAATTTAAAATTTATAGGTTTTCGCAAAATCTTTGGCAAAATCTTCCAATTTTTTATTTCCCATCGTTGGTTTATTCTTTTCATAATCTTCTCGCAACACGCCACTGTGGGTGGCTTCACCCAATTCAACTAAATTCGCAACTATGTGAGGTGGCAATCCACTGGCTTCC
>JANPIG010000411.1:0-3682 GCA_031424875.1 Cytophagales bacterium | reverse complement strand
GAAAATGGCATTTTGCCTTAATAATAAATAAAAATATGACAAATAAAGAAAAATTGCCTTTCGGGAAAATAAATTATGTACTTATGTTGGCAGGAATCGCTATAATTTTACTGGGTTTCTTTGTAATGAGCCTTGATAAATCAGAATTTGGGTTTGGCTTTTTAGGCTTAACTCTTGGACCAATAATTATTTTATTAGGGTTTGCTCTCGAATTCTTCGCAATTTTGAAGAATGGCAAAAAGGCATAAATTTAGAGGAACGGTTTCGATTCTATTAAAAAATAAAGCGACATTTGTTAATGGAAACAAATGTCGCTTTATTTTTTGCCTTTGACTCTTTACCGTATTCTGTGATTTATGCTACTGCAAATGTTGAAACATTTTTTGCTTCTAAATTAGATATTCCCATTAAGAAAATATCGGTTGCACGAGCAGCTTCACGCCCTTCAGAGATTGCCCACACAACTAATGATTGCCCTCTACGCATATCTCCTGCTGCAAAAACCTTATCAATTGCCGTTTGGTACTGGGGTGCTTTTTCATTACCTCTTTCGTCAAACTCTAAGCCTATTTCTTCTAATTGAGATAATAAGCCTTCTCTTTGAGGATATAAAAATCCAGCAGCAATCAAGGCTAACTCGGCAGGTATTTCACGCTGATTTGTTTGAACCTGCATTGCTTTCCCATCTTTTACCTCCATAACAATATCCGCTAATTTCAAGCCTTTCAAGTTTCCATTTTCATCACCCACGAATTCCTGAACAGCAATTGACCATTGACGATTAGCCCCTTCTTCATGTGAAGTAGAAGTGCGTAACATCATGGGCCAATTGGGCCAAGGCGTTTGAGTTGCACGTTCGGTGGGTGGCATTGGCATAACTTCAACTTGAGTAATTGACTTTGCTTTATGACGATTTGATGTTCCTACACAATCAGAACCAGTATCGCCTCCACCAATCACTACTACATTTTTATCGGTTGCATAAAGCTCGCCCATTGAATAAGGTTGCCCTGCATGATTAGCGGCTATTTCAATACCTGAAACTCTTTTGTTTTGTTGAGAAAGAAATTCCATGGCAGGATAAATACCTTTCAAATCTGACCCAGGAATTGGCAAAGTTCTTGGAACGGTTGAACCGCCCGTAAGAACAATGGCATCAAAATCTTCTAATAAAGCGGCTGCTTTGATGTCCACCCCAACATTTATGTTTGTCCTGAAAATAACTCCTTCTTGCTCCATAACCTCCACACGGCGTTGTACTACCCATTTTTCTAACTTGAAATCAGGAATACCGTAACGCAATAATCCGCCAATTTTATCTGCTCGTTCAAAAACTGTAACCGTATGGCCTGCCTTATTCAACTGGGCAGCAGCAGCCATTCCCGCAGGGCCAGATCCAATCACGGCAACTGTTTTACCCGTACGTTTTGAAGGAATATTAGGTTTTACTAAGCCATTTCCAAAAGCATATTCGATGATTGATTTTTCAATATATTCAATCGTAACAGGTGGCTTGTTAATACCCAAAACACATGCAGATTCGCATGGGGCAGGGCAAATGCGACCTGTAAATTCTGGAAAATTATTAGTAGAAGACAAAATCTCATACGCATATGCCCAGTTTTGGTCGTAAACGGCATCGTTGAATTCTGGAATAATATTTCCGAGTGGACAACCATTATGACAAAACGGCACACCACAATCCATACACCGACTGGCTTGGTCTTTAACTTTACCTTCTGAAAAATCAATTTCTATTTCTTTATAATCAAGGACCCGTTCTGCGACGGGTCTTTTTTTAGGAGTCTCTCTGTTTACTTCTAAAAATCCTGTTGGTTTTCCCATTTTAATTATTGGATTTTTTTTATCAATAAAAATTTAATTTTTATTGAATTTTTATTGATTAGTACGATTAATCTAAACGATTATCAATCAAACTTTGAATTTCTTTTGAAGAAATAGAATCCATTTCAGATTTATCATAAATTTCTAAAAGAAACACACGATTATATTCTTCTTTTGAATCTGTTTCAATTAAAACTTCTAAATCAAAGTATGAAATTACTCTTGCACCTCCACTTTTGCCTTTTCCCTTACTTTTTATAGCAATTTTAATTTTATAAACTCCGCCACCAATTGAAATTCCAAATGTAGGATTTTCTCTTAATGTATCTGAAAGAGTTTTTAATTCAGATTTTAAAGAAGCATATTTTTTCAAAAGTGGCTTCGCAGATCTCTCAAAATCATCCGTTGTGACTACTTTAATTTTCATTCAAAAAATCTTCTAAGGTTCTTCCTTCCTTACGTTTCCCAGCTTTTACCTCAGCTACTTCTTGAAGTGCATTATCAATCCCTAAAAGAATTTGAAGCTTTCTTTTACTTTGTTTCAAATCATTATATTCTTTGATTGGCACAACCACTGCTGTACTTATGCCTCGGTCATTTACAAGATATTGCATAATAAAATTGATTTTGATTATGAATCTAAATTACAAAAATAATATCAATGAGCAACCTCCACCTGAATATCTCTGTAAACTACATTTTTATCCTCCAAAACCTCCGCAACACTAATGTTTCTTAAAGCAAGAGCTTTCTTGAAATCTTGTGGCATCACTTTCACAAATTGAGGTAAAATACTATCCCAATTATTTAAGATATTTTGAGCTACGTCCGAATCCGTATATTCAGAATGTTGCGAAATATACATTGTAAGGATATTTTCGTCTTCTATGGTCAAATCTTCAATGGCTACCATTTCGCCATTTAATTTGCTTGCAAAATCACGTTTTTTATCCCAAACATAAGCAACACCACCTGACATACCTGCTCCGAAGTTTCTTCCAGTTTCACCTAAAATTACTACAAGTCCGCCCGTCATGTATTCACAACCGTGGTCGCCAATTCCTTCAACTACTACCTTTGCTCCTGAGTTTCTCACACAAAAACGCTCACCCGCCATTCCTCTCAAATATGCTTCACCCGAAGTTGCTCCATAGAATGAAACGTTGCCTACTACTGAGTTTTCAGAGGGTTTAAATTTGGCAGTTTTATCAGGATAAACTATCAATTTAGCTCCACAAAGCCCTTTTCCGATATAATCGTTGGTATCACCTTCTAATTCAAAGGTAATTCCATTGACTGAAAATGCTCCGAAAGATTGTCCAGCAGTACCTTTAAATTTAATATGAATGGTATCGTTTGGTAAACCATTTGCCCCATGTTTCTTGGTAATTTCGTTAGACAACATTGTTCCGATAGTACGATTTACATTAATTACTTGAATATTACCCGTTACTTTTTCTTTGTAGTCAATAGCTGGTTTTGCGATTTTCAACAATTCCCAGTCAATTTGGTCTTGCAAACCGTGGTCTTGGTCTTCTTGTTTGTAAAGGGCTACGTCTAATGATATTGGTTCTTTATATAAAATCGGAGAAAGGTCTAAATTCTGTAATTTCCAATTCTTCAAACCTTCTTTCATTTCCAATCTGTCGGACTGCCCAACCATTTCATTTACCGTTCTAAAACCTAATTCAGCCATGATTTCACGAAGTTCAGTGGCTAAAAAGGTAAATAAATTCACTACATGCTCAGGTTCTCCTGTGTACATAGCACGCAAACGTGGGTCTTGTGTGGCAACACCCACTGGACAAGTATTCACATGACATTTACGCATCATGAT
>JANPIG010000410.1:0-1038 GCA_031424875.1 Cytophagales bacterium | reverse complement strand
TTAATTTTGCATTTTGTTTTAATAATCATTTAAAGAATAGATAGAATTTGGCTTAAATAGCTGAAAATCAGAACAATAAATTACATGGGTTTACAAGTAGGAATAGTTGGATTGCCAAACGTAGGCAAATCAACTTTGTTTAGTGCAATATCATCTAATAAGGCAGAAGCTGCCAATTATCCATTCTGTACTATTGAACCCAACGTGGGCGTAGTAACAGTTCCAGACAGCCGATTGAAAGTCTTGGAAGAACTCGTGAATCCACAAAAGGTTTTGCCAACGGTGATTGAATTCATGGATATTGCTGGATTGGTAAAAGGGGCTTCAACAGGAGCAGGTTTGGGCAATAAATTTTTAGCTAATATTCGTGAAGTTGATGCTATTCTGCACGTAGTAAGATGTTTTGCTGATGATAATATTGTTCACGTTGAAGGTCGTGTTAATCCTGTTTCTGACAAAGAGATTATTGATTATGAACTTCAATTGAAAGATTTGGAATCGATTGATAAGAAAATTCAAAAAACTGAGCGTTCAGCCAAAGCAGGTGATGCCAAAGCAAAAGCTCAATTGGCCATTCTACAACAATATAAAACGGTTTTGGAATCAGGAAATTCTGCCCGAACTGTAAAAGGAATTGACCCAGATGCCAAATTTGATGCCATCGGTGATTTGTGTTTGTTGACAGATAAACCCGTAATTTATGTAGCAAACGTAGATGAAACATCAATAGCTGCACAGACTAATGAATATGTGGAGGCTTTGAAAGCAAGTGTGGCTCCTGAAGGAGCAGAAGTAATTGTAATTTGTGCGGCTTTGGAAGCACAAATCGCTGAAATGGAAGACCCAGATGACCGTCAGATGTTTTTGGAAGAATATAATTTGACTGAATCGGGATTGGATAAATTGATTCGTGCGTCTTATGCTTTGCTTAATTTGATAACGTATTTCACAGCGGGCGTTAAAGAAGTACGTGCTTGGACAATCCAAAAGGGGTGGAAGGCTCCTGCTGCAGCAGGCGTAATTCACTCTGATTTTGAG
>JANPIG010000409.1:0-3360 GCA_031424875.1 Cytophagales bacterium | reverse complement strand
TGGTGAAAGGACTACGACATTTGCACTCGAAAAGCTATAAGTCAAACTCGCCTGATTATTACTTTCTCTATATTCAACTATCTGATTATCAGTATCTAATGATATATCAAAACGATTATTCCCCAAACTAAAATTTTTATTATTAGGAATATTTACATAAATAGTATCTTGATAACTGATTGATTTTTCAATAATTTTATCAAATGAATCGGTTGTGCCATTGGGATAAATTCTTTTCAAATTTAACGTTAATTTCTGCTTAGAAATCCGCCCTAAATTGCTAATAATTATGCCTACTTTTACAGAATCTGAAAGTATATTTAGTATATGAGTTTTATCTACATTTTTTAAAAAAATAGACGAATTATTAACTTCAAAATCAGGCTTTTGCGTTGGGAAAAGTGCTACTGCTGGATCGCCTTGAAGCGTGAATTGTTGGGCATTTCCCAATTCAAAAATACCATTTGGATATTTCTTCAAATACCGATTTATGGTTTCCATCATAACTGTTCCAAAGGGTTTATCCGAAAATAAACTGTCTGAAAATTGAGTTTTATACAATTCATCCGAATACGTTTTAAGATAATATGGATAACCTAAATTGCTGTGTGCCAAAAATAAAATTGCTCCTTTATTTGGTGTATTTATCCAGTCTGTTCCAAAAGATTTTTGAGTGCCAAAAAGGTCGCCTGCATCACAGCCATTTACTAATACCAAGGGATATTTCCCTTTATTTTTATAGCCTAAAAGGTCATTTGAGGCATAACCAATGTCCATGTCCGTCTGCCCAGGGGCTGAATGTCCGAACATCATAATCATGCCTACGCCTTGATTTATTCTTTCAGTAACGTTGATAAATTCGACGGGATTATCAGTTTTTTTGGTCAATAAATCCACTTTCTGACCAAGCAAACCATTTTCACAAATCTCTTTTAGTCCAACAGTATAATCTCTTAATAAAATATGTTCACTCGCCAACCTTCCCCCCGACATTTGAAGCGTATTTTTCCGCCAAAGTCCATCCAAGGGCATAGCTTCATACTCTTTTACTTTATTCAAATAATCCAAAACTGTCTGAGGGTTATTCGTTGCTAATCTGCCCACAGGAATACTCAAAAAATTAGAATCTGAATTGCCAATTAATCCCATGCCAAAGGGAATATCTGCACCAGGATAGCCAACGCTTGGTACTAAGTCAATGTGATAATCTACAAGGTTTTTACGAGCCTTTTGAGGATAACTTGATGAACCAATAATAAACAAAAACTGTGGCTTTCCATTGCGAGACATCAAGTTCAAAAATCGCTTGATTGCCAAAGGGTTTTTGTCGCCGTAGGTAAATAGATTGTACAATAAATCAACATCTACCGCAAGAGTATCATATTTCCCTCCTGCCACCGAAGCCCGATAATTAGCGTATTCTTTAACGTTTTTAGACAGGGACTTATCACTAATAATCAGATAGTTAGCTTTTGAATTAGTAATATTTCTAAACGAAACGGCTTCAATAGAATTAACCTTTTTGAACTGATTGGTGGCTAATAATTTTGTACCTTCAACGATGCCATTTATTTCATTGAGATTTTGGGTAAAAGTGATTTTCTGAACGTTATTTTTATCCGAAATATCGTATAAATTGGCATCCAAGGGAGGGTTTGGAATCTTGATAAAATAATTGTTGTGAGCGTTTGGAACCAGATTAAAATACTTCTCTGATATGCCCAACATATCAAAACTTTGCGGATAAGTTAATTTGAGATATGAAACCGAATATTGGTCATTCAAAACGCCAACGGAGCGGGTAGAAATTCTGATTTTATTATTAACGACATCTTGAAATTCTACAATTTTATTAATTTTTTTAGTAAAATAATTTTCATACAAAGTAGAGTCTAAAAAGCGCTGAGTTGTACCTTCACCTATATAAGTTTCCAAAAAATGATCGCCTGCTGAACGTCCTGATATTAATAGTTCTAATTTAGGTTTTGGAGTATTATTTTTTATAATATTTCTAAGATTAAAATCAAAATTCACGAATACATTTTTGTTCAAAATATCACCCGTCCAGCCTTTTCCAAAATAATAATTGCTACTTAATACGCCCGAATTTTGATTTGTTCCTATGATTAGTGGTTGCCCAACATTGTATGTTTGAATAAATAATTGCAGATTTTCTTCCCCATGAAATGGTTCTTCTTTGAGGTTATTTACATTGGTTTTTGATAGTATTTTTGTCCGTTTAGCAACCTGATTATCAATTATATAAGTCAAAAAATAAGAAGCTGTATCTGAATACAAACTGTAATAATGATGAGGTTGTGATGAGGTAGGCAAATACAATAATGAATCCAGAGAACCGTCATTTCCTTCGGCATAAAATTCTATGAAATCGCTTTCATTCAACACTTTATCTTCTTCACCTTTTACATAAATGGCTTGCTCTTTTCCACTTCTAAATAATTGTATTTTCTGAGGATTGATATTTGTGGGAAAACCAGCAAATTTTAATTCTTGGAAAGACAGTTGATGAATCCCTTTTTGTGTAATTTTTATTTTGAAATACGTCTGGTCATAATTTATCCATTCATTACCTAATTGTTGGGCGTATGTATTAATATACGTGAGGTAAGATAGAAGACATAATAAGTATGAGCGGGAATAATTTGACATTGTTATAAAATGGTTATTGTATGATAAAGGTACAAATGCCGATTACACTATCCTCTATTCTCTAACAATTTTTCTCTGTTTTCAACCATTCATAATAATTTTAAACAGCGTGCAACTTTTTATGTTAAACTTGCATCTCATTATTAAAATATAAACTTAACAATACCATGAAAAACATGACTTCTCTTTTTAATGTACTGACAATGAGTGCATTAATGCTTCTAACTACTGTCTTGATGGGACAGAATAAAAAAGATTTTCCTTTGAAAGGATTTGATAAATTGGATATGTCAAGTGCCTTTCAGATTGATGTTTCGCAAGGCTCATCTTTTAAAGTTCTGGTGGATGCTGAGCGTTCAGAAGACTTGGAAGACTTGGATGTGCGCATAAGTAACGGAACTTTAATTGCTAAATACCGTGATGGTAAGGGCGGCTGGAAGTGGAATAATAATCGCAAAAAAGTGTCATTTACGATTGTGATGCCAAATTTACGTCAGGTAGATTTTTCGGGAGCTACAAAATCTAAAATCTATGGTTTTAATGATTTAGAGGATGTTGTCTTGAAATTTTCAGGGGCAGCCAATTCAGAAATCAACATTAAAGCCGACAAAGTGAAGTTGGATTGTTCGGGAGCATCGTCAATTAAAATGAACGGTAGCACCTCAAAAATGGACTTTGACGTATCTGGAG
>JANPIG010000408.1:0-4569 GCA_031424875.1 Cytophagales bacterium | reverse complement strand
ATTTCTTCTTGATTGAGTATTTTCCATTGTTTTGGGTTTTAAAAAATTATTTCATTTTCTCAGCCGCTAATTTTACAGCTTTTTCAATTCTATGATACGTTCCACATCGGCAAATATTGCCTGTCATAGCATTACTAATCTCCTTGTCCGTAGGCTTAGGATTATTTTTTAAGAGAGCCGAAGCTGTCATCATCTGTCCTGCCTGGCAATACCCACATTGTGCCACATCTAATTCATCCCAAGCCTGTTGTACGGGATGGTTTCCATTTTCAGATAAACCTTCTATTGTAGTAATTTCCATACCTACAACCGATGAAACTGGCAAAACACATGACCGAGTAGCAGTTCCATTGAGATGAACCGTACAGGCACCACACTGAGCAATTCCGCAGCCATATTTCGTACCGACAAGGCCAATATGGTCACGAAGAACCCACAATAATGGTGTATTGGGGTCAGCATCTGTAGTGTAACTTTTTCCGTTAATTTTTAATGCTAAATTTTCCATGAATTTTTTGGGAAGTATTTTACAATATATAAACGAAAATACACAGAATATGTTTATCCTGTGTATTTTTTAGACAAAATGTATTTTTTTGTAGTTCAAAAAGACATATTTATGAATTTATTATTGTTAAACAAATCTCTTTATCTAAAGCAATTTGCCCTTTTAATTCATTTAAATTATTGAATTTCTGTTCATTACGAATCTTTTGAAGGAATTCAACTTTTAAAGTTTCTCCATAAATTTCACGGTCAAAATCAAAAATATTTACTTCAATCGTTTTGAAAGTACCATCAACCGTTGGGCGATTCCCAATGTTTAACATTCCACCAAACTCCTCTTCTCGGTAATAAA
Organism: Cytophagales bacterium; assembly: GCA_031424875.1. Taxonomy (GTDB): domain Bacteria; phylum Bacteroidota; class Bacteroidia; order Cytophagales; family Spirosomataceae; genus Arcicella. The sequence goes on along the minus strand of JANPIG010000408.1, from coordinate 3,710 downwards.
CTTTTACAGCATATACACCATCAGCAGGCACTAATTTAGCAATCTCACGAACTTGAATATTGGCAGTAGGGAAACCGATTGTTCTTCCTAATTGCTTTCCTTTGACAACTACACCTGAAATGGAATAATTTCTACCTAAAAAATGATCGGCAGTTGGTACATCTCCTTCAATGAGGGCCCTTCTGATTTTTGAGGAGCTAATACCCACATTTTCAAGGTCATGGCGAGGTATTTCCTCGATTTCAAAACCATATCTTACTTTATTTTCTTTCAAATAATCAAAGCCTCCTTCACGATTTTTGCCAAAACGATGGTCAAAACCGATGACTAATGTTTTTGTACCAATGGTTTCAATTAATATTTTTTGAATGAATTCTTCTGAAGAAAGTTCAGAAAATTCACGAGTAAAGGGAATAATGACCAAATGATTTACCCCACTTTTTTCTAATAGTTCAATCTTTTCATCCAAAGTAGAAAGCAAGTTAATCGTCTGATTATCAGGGGAAATAACACTTCTGGGGTGTGGATAAAAAGTAATAACTACACTCTGACCTGAAGTATCAGTTGCTACTTCATTCAATCGATTCAGAATCTTTTGATGGCCTAAATGTACCCCATCAAACGTACCACTTGTAACAACTGCATTCTTTAATTTCGTAAAATCTTTTAAACCATAATAAACGTTCATCTTCTCTTGTTAAAAAAGTTGGCTTGGGGTTTTTCAATATATTCTAAACCCATATTTTCCATAAATTGTTGAATTGTCAAAGCATTTTTGACCGTAAAATCTCCTATTCGCTCTCTCCTAAGTACCTTCATATACGCACCTGACTGACAGGCGATTCCAAAATCTCGCACTAAACTTCTGATGTAAGTGCCTTTAGAACAGACAATTGTAAAATCTATTTCTGGAAAATTTTTAGTATCAATTTCAAATTTTAAAATCTCTACTTCTCTTGATTTGATTTCAATCTCCGCTTCTTTTATACCTTTTCGAGCTAATTCATAGAGTCGTTTTCCATTTACTTGAATAGCAGAATATATCGGTGGAATTTGTAAAATTTTACCTTGGAAATGTTTTAAAGCGTCTTCTAATACATGTTCTGTAATGTGTTCAATCGGAAAATCTTCATCAAATTCAGTCTCTAAATCAACAGAAGGGGTAGTCTTTCCTAACACTAATGTACCTGAATATTCCTTTTCTTGGGCTTGAAATTCATCTATTCTTTTCGTCATTTTGCCAGTACATAAAATTAGTAAACCTGTGGCTAAAGGGTCCAAGGTTCCTGCATGACCTATTTTTTTGAATTTTCCAGCAAATTTCAGTTTCTTAGTAACATCAAAAGAAGTCCAATGAAGCGGTTTATCTATTAATATAACTTTGCCCAAATCAGGCTGATTATTATTTAAATTTTCTTGAATCATAGATTAATTGAAAATCGTTATCAAAATAACAAGCCCTAAAATAATTCGATAAATACCGAAATATTTGAAGCCATATTTATTCAATATACTGATAAAAAATTTAATAGCCAGAATCGCAACAATAAATGCAACGATGTTGCCAATTGCTAATAATTTCACTTGCTCACCCGAAATACTACCCTCCTCTTTCACAAATTTTAATAATTTATATCCAGTAGCCGCCGCCATAGTAGGCACTGCTAAAAAGAAAGAAAATTCAGCTGCTATACTTCTCGAAAGTCGTTGTTGCATTCCTCCAATAATCGTGGCTGCACTCCTACTTAACCCGGGAAACATAATGGCTAAGCATTGATACAAACCAATTTTTACAGCTGTAATATTATTGATATCTGGCTCTTCGTGAATAATAGGATTTCTAAACCAATCATCTACAAAAAGCAAAATAATTCCACCCACCAACATTACCGTAGCAATGAAAGCGGGATTGCCTAAATGTTCATCAATTAAATCATCAAATAATTTTCCAAAAATTAAGGCTGGAATAACGGCAAGTCCTAATTTAATGTAAAATTGAAATTTAGAAAAATCAAAGAACTTTTTCCAATACAAAACTACAACAGCCAGTATGGCTCCTAATTGAATGCAGACCTCAAAAAGTTTAGTAAATTTATCGTCTTCAATTCCTAAGAATGAACTCATCAATACCATATGGCCCGTGGAAGAAATTGGTAAAAACTCAGTAATGCCTTCGATGATGGCAAGGATAATGGCTTGGATAATTGACATTTAAAATAATATTTTGGAGGAAGAGTGTTTTATGTTTTACAAAGATACTCATAAAACCGTTTTTTATAAATAAATGCGGATTTGTATATGACAAAAGCCCTCAAATGATGAAGGCTTTTGAATAATTATTAGAATAATGACTACAAATTTTTCTCCAATGCGGTTTTCCAATCAGCATAAATTTCTTTATAAAAACTTGATTTTGATGCATCAGGTTCAATCAAACCAATCTTTTCCATATTTACAAAAGCATCCTTGGGATTAGCGTAATAATGATTTCCGATACCTGCTCCTAAAGCGGCCCCTTTCGCTCCGTCCGTATCATACAATTCTACCCCTACACCCGTTACATTCACGAGCGATTGTGAGAAAATATCGCTTAAAAACATATTCGCTTTACCTGCACGTATCACAAAAGGCGATGTTCCAGTTTCCGCCATAATATCCATCCCGTATTTCAAAGAAAAAGCAATTCCTTCTTGAGCAGCACGAATGATATGTGCATTTGTATGGATATTAAAGTTTACTCCTTGAAAATTAGATCCAACCGTTTTGTTCTCCAAAACACGCTCCGCACCGTTTCCAAAAGGCAAAACTCGTAAACCATTTGAACCAGCCTCAACGGTTGAAGCCATTTTATTCATGTCTTCGTACTCAACATTGGCAATATTATCACGTACCCAACGGTTCAGAATACCCGTTCCATTGATACACAGTAAAGTTCCCAAGCGATTTTGGTTATTCAATTGATGGTTTACGTGGGCAAAAGTATTCACCCGAGACTTTGGGTCGTAACTTACTTTATCAGAAACTGAGTAAATAACGCCTGATGTTCCAGCTGTTGCCGCAAATTCGCCAGGCTCTAATACGTTGAGAGACAGAGCATTATTGGGTTGATCGCCTGCTTTATAGGTCACGGGTACCCCTGCTTTTAAGCCCAACAAATCAGCCATTGAACTCTGCAAACCACCATGATTCGAGAAAACTGGTCGAATTTCTGGAAGGATTGAACTGGAGAAACCAAAATATTTCATAATGTCTTCTGAAACAGCATTGGTTTGAAAATCCCAAAAAATTCCTTCCGACAAAGCTGAATTTGAAGTGGTAATATCGCCTGTTAATTTCATTGCAATAAAGTCACCTGGCAACATAATCTTGTAAACTGAACCATAAACTCTTGGTTCGTTTTTTTTTACCCAAGCTAATTTTGAAGCTGTAAAGTTTCCAGGGGAATTCAGTAAATGCGTGAGTGATTTTTCTTTTCCAATGCCTTCAAAGGCTTTATTACCCATTTCCACAGCACGACTATCACACCAAATAATTGAAGGCCGAAGCACTCTCAAATCTCGGTCAATCATCACTAAACCGTGCATCTGATAAGCAATCCCAATGGCTTGAACGTCTTTAGGGTTATATTTACCAGTGGCATTGCAACGCAAAATTGCTTGCTGAATACATTTCCACCACATTTCGGGGTCTTGTTCAGCCCAATCATTTTG
>JANPIG010000407.1:0-1658 GCA_031424875.1 Cytophagales bacterium | reverse complement strand
CCAGAAAATTGGCTCATTAAGTGTTAAAATTTAACCGCCAAGTTTCAAAAAACAAACAAAATTATGCCACGTAGCGTCAATCACGTAGCGTCAAGAGCAAGACGTAAAAAAGTGCTTAAATTAGCCAAAGGTTTTTATGGTAGAGGTAAAAACGTTTGGACGGTAGCCAAAAACAAGATTGAAAAAGGTCTTCAATATGCATACCGTGACCGTAAAGTTAAGAAAAGAGACTTCCGTTCGTTGTGGATTCAGCGTATCAACGCTGCCGCTCGTCAGGAAGGATTATCTTACTCAGTATTAATGGGTAAGGTTCATGCAAACGGTATCGAGTTAAACAGAAAAGTATTAGCTGATTTAGCGATGAATCACCCAGAGGCGTTCAAAGCAATCATAGCGAAAGTAAAATAGAAATTTAGAGCGGCTCAATTGAATCGCTCTTTTTTTTTGTACCACGGGTTTTAGCCTGTAAATACCTTCTCAAATACAGGCTAAAGCCTGTGGAACCTTTAAGTCTCCACCATCTTTGTTTTTAACCCCAGCCATTTACACTCCTCCACTTTTCCAAAAACAAAAACATCCATTTCAATTGAACCAACTTTGAAAATTTGAAAATCTTTAGCAATTTCTGAAAGTAAATTTTTTAATCTCAAACTATCCTCAGCCCACTTCCTTTCTTCTTTTCCAAACCAATCTTCAGTTTTGATTAAAGGTCAAAAAAAATCATAAAAAGAAATTTCAGTAATTCAAGTATCTGTTCTAATACCATTGTACATTCTAAAGTCAGCTAAGGATAATTTCTGATTGGTAGAATGTTCCATTTCAAAATATTCAATCTTCTCATCGGATTCTGATGGATACATCAAATCAGCAGTTAATACTTCAATCTGCTCTTTTATGGAAATATTAGTATTTTTGAGTGACCCAGCTGGTATATTAGTTGTCATAAGCACGCAATTATAAATAAACGATAAATATTTCTTGAAATTAGAAAATTCTATCTATAATTGTATCAAAATTGAAAAATAACCATTCTTAACGGAAAAAATTATGTTAGAAAAATTAATGGGTCTGATTCAAAATCACTCACAAGAAGCAATTGTAAATAATCCTGCTATTCCAAATGAGCATAATGACTCAGCCATGCAGACGATTTTAGGAGCTATAACGGGTGGAATGCAACAGCAAGCACAAAGTGGCGGAGCTGGTATGGCTGGCTTAGCGGGACTTTTGGGCGGACAGTCTGGAACGGGTGGTTCTGGTTTGATGTCTAACCCTATTGTTGCTGGTATTGCTCAGCAAGCTATTAGTAGCTTAATGCAAAAGTTTGGTATAGGTAGTAATGCAGCGTCAGGCATAGTTTCACAGGTGTTGCCCAACGTAATGGGTTCGATGATTCAGCAAACTAATGATCCTTCAAATTCTGCTTTCAATATGGGCGATATCATGGGTGTAATGGCTGATGGTAAAGTTGATATGAATGATATCATGAACATAGCAGGTAAATTTATGGGCGGTGGAGGCCAGCAACAACAAGGTGGTGGTGGTATTGGAGGAATGCTTAGTGGATTATTTGGAGGAAAATAATTTTAGACATTGCAATATTTAGAAAATGGGATGAGCGAAAGTTTATCCCGTTTTTTTTTATAAATTTAGTAATT
>JANPIG010000406.1:0-1049 GCA_031424875.1 Cytophagales bacterium | reverse complement strand
AGATATGTCGAAAAACTTAGTAATTGTGGAATCCCCTGCCAAGGCAAAGACCATTGAGGGGTATTTAGGGAAAGATTTTACGGTAAAATCTTCATTCGGTCACGTACGGGATTTGCCCAAAGAAAACGATGCCATTGATATAAAAAATGGTTTTAAACCTACTTATGTTATCTCACCTGATAAGATAAAAGTAGTCAATGAATTAAAATCATTGGCTAAATCTGCTGATGAAGTCTGGTTAGCAACTGATGATGACCGTGAGGGAGAAGCCATTTCTTGGCACTTGAAGGAAGCACTGAATTTGCCAGATAATACTAAAAGAATAGTTTTTAGAGAAATTACAAAAAATGCCATTCAAAAAGCAATTCAAAGTCCACGTACAATTGATGTGGATTTGGTAAATGCTCAACAAGCTCGTAGAGTACTTGACCGTTTGATTGGTTTTGAACTGTCGCCTGTTTTATGGTCGAAAGTCAAGAAAGGACTATCAGCGGGTCGTGTACAGTCCGTAGCAGTACGTATCATCGTAGAGCGTGAGCGTGAAATTGAGGGATTCGATTCTAAATCATCTTTCAAAATTGTAGCGTTATTTAATTTGGCGGGTGGAAAAGTTTTACAAGCGGAATTACCCAAAAACTTTAATACTGAAGCCGAAGCAAAAGCATTTTTGGAAAGATGTATGGGTGCTGAGTTTAAGATTAAAAATTTAGAAACAAAACCTGCTAAAAAGACTCCTGCGCCACCATTTACCACTTCAACGTTGCAGCAGGAGGCTTCACGTAAATTAGGATATGCCGTAGCATCGACCATGATGTACGCTCAGAAATTGTATGAAGCCGGTAAGATTTCTTACATGAGAACTGACTCTACCAATCTTTCAGAAGAAGCCATTCAGAAAGCCAGTGAAGCTATTACGGATGCATACGGAGCCAAATATGTTCAGACTCGGCAGTTTAAAACCAAGAATGAAAATGCTCAAGAAGCTCACGAAGCCATACGTCCTACTGATTTTGCTGCGAGTACTGCAGGGTCTGATATGAAAGAAAAAC
>JANPIG010000405.1:0-3093 GCA_031424875.1 Cytophagales bacterium | reverse complement strand
ATTTTAGTAATTGCTAAACTTGATCGCTTAGGCAGAAATGTTGCTTTCATTTCCAGTTTGATGGAAAGTCGAGTCGAATTTGTAGCTGTTGATAATCCTCACGCAAATCGGCTGATGCTTCATTTGTTGGCAGCCTTTGCCGAACATGAAAGGGAACAAATCAGTACTCGAACCAAGGAGGCTTTGAAGGTTGCCAAAAATAGAGGAGTTATTCTGGGAAAGTATGGTAAAAATGTACTGTCTAAACATAATATGAAGTTAGCAGATAATTTCGCCGAAACTATGAATCCTATAATCAGTCAATTAAAATCAGAAGGCTTTACTACGTTGCGAGCCTTAAGAGATGAATTAAATAATCGCTCTATTGCTTCATTTCGTAAAGATTGTAAATGGCATTTAGATACGGTCTTTCATCTTACAAAACGGTTGGAGTCGTTAAAAAAGTAGTCATTTTTCAAATTTGAGTGTATTTTCACGACCGTATTCTGAATTATATGTAATGGAAAATTAAGTATTCGATTCTCAGAGCCTTCATTTGAAGTTAAATAAAAGGAAAGATGACTCATCTTTACCATATTTTATAGTATAAATGGAAGTTGCAACGAAATATGCTGAAATGCCTCAGAATTATTAAATCGTGAGACTATTTCGCAATGCTGTTTTAATACCACTCAAAAACGAGATATTTTTTATTCATATTCAAAAGGTTAATTGATAATATTCTGAGTCATAAGTTTTGACATCAGCTGATTTTGCCAAAGATTCATACATTGGATTATTATAGGCAATTGCTGCCATCTTCATAATATCAATAGTGTCGTCATAAGTCATTTTTTTGATTTGTTTAAACGACCACTTTTTCTCTTTTTGAATATATGGAATCAGCCAATCCACGGCTTTTTTAAGGTTTTTCCCATCGGGAGTTTCATATTTCCAAAGGTCGATGTTCACTTTTTCTGCCATCTTTGCAATCTGAATAAAACCCCAAAGATTCATATTTACATACCCCCACGATACCGTTCTTGCTAATTCATGAGGCTGACTACCATCGGGTTGCAATTGGCTTTGAATTCGCTTTTTTGTTATTTCAATTTGCTGTTTTGCTAATTCAGGTTTATCCGTGAAAAGTGAGTAGGCAATTATCTGCACATCATAATAAGTTCCATGATTGTTGTGTTCCTTTTCTTCGTCTTTTCCCAATGGATTTTCTTTCATCCAAGTCAAATAATCGGCGTACCATTTTTTTAAATCTGCGTGATCATTTGCAGTCCAACTTTTTGAACCTTTCATTAAAGTTGCAGCATCAGCAATTCTAAGCAATTCACGAGATTCGATGATGCCAATTCCTCTGCCATCATTAATGCCTGGAATGCCCTGACTGAAATTGAAGTTGGGATTTTGTTTCGTTTCCTTATCCAAAAACCACGTTTTAATCAGTTTTGAGCAAAATGAGGCATATGTTTCTTCATTTGTGAAATAGTAAGCCAATCCTAAAACTTCGGTATCATTTTCCAATTCATCCATTTCATCACTGTCACTAATAAGGTAATATTCGGGGTTTCTTTCTCCGTCTCGTCTGATGTATGGTAAGCCGTTTTTCTTGGTCGAATCTGCCCACCAATACGGTGCCTGACTCATATAATCGTGCTTATCACCACTGGGAGGCGTTTTCTTTTTGTGCATTACAGAATACAATTTGCCTTCTTTCACGATTTTATCAGCCTTTTTTAGGAGCTTTCTCAAGGCTGTTATTTTTGCTGTATCTTTTTCAGAAATTAGCTTTTTGTTTTTTAAAAGTACCGCATTGTTTAGTAAAATGAGGTCATTACTTACTTGGGTTTTTATATTTATAGGGTCAATAAAGATTGCTCCGAAAAGAAAAATTTTGGAGAATGCAATTATTAAAGATGTTGATATTATTGTTTTAATTATCATATATTGTATTGATATTTTTTGAGGTTATTTTCTTTATATTTTAATCAACTCCATAGAATCCAACTCATTATTTCAACTTAATCACTTCACTTCCAGCCATCAAAAATGCCCCCGTTCCAAAATTCTGCCAACTGTCTTTATCGGCAGGTTTTGGGTCGAAACCGATGTTTTGTACCCACCCAACTTTACCATTTTCGTGCTGACATTCTGATATGGCTTTCCATGCTTTCAAAACGGCAGGTTTGTAGGTGGCTTTGTCCAAAAGTCCATTATTCACGCCCCAAGCCAAAGCATACGTATGAAATCCACTGCCACTTACTTCACCATGATTGAAGTTTTCGGGAGCTAATAAACTTGTTCTCCACAAGCCATCTTCTGGTTGAAGTTGTAGGATTCTTGCTGCCATTTTTTTGTATAAATCTTCGTAAAAAGGGCGATGCTGATAATTTTTGGGCATTTCTTCCAACAACATCGCCAATCCTGCAATCACCCAACCGTTCCCTCTCGACCAAAAAACTTTCTTCCCATTTTTCTCTTTCATAGCCTCATGATTTGACATGATGAAACGATTATCTCTGAAAAATAGATTATCTTCCTTATCAAATAATAGATTATAACTTTCCACATAATATTTGTGCATTTCGTCCAAATATTTCATGTCGTTTTTCATAACTCCATATTTTGTTAACAAAGGAGGAGCCATAAAAAGTGCATCGCACCACCACCATAAAATCACTTGCTCTTTGTTGCCTTTTCCCACTTTCCAATCTTGTGGTTCAAACAAATGAGCCTGTACGAATTTTTCAGTAGAACTTAAGTCAACGGCTTTCTCACCTAATTGACTAAGATGCAAATAAGCATTTGAAATAACGACATCATCGGCATGATAAAGTCGATTCCAAGTTTCCCATTTATTCCTTTTGCCCATATTGAGCATGGCATCGTAATATGCCTGATTTTTGGTGGATTGATGAGCCTTCATAACGCCTGTGTAATAGGCACCGTTTGTCCAATCAGTTGGAGCTTTTGCTTGAATCGGATTTGCCTCTTGCCATGCCAAGGCTTTGAGCATAGATTGTTCAACATTTACCTTTGAAATACCTCCTAAATTTGAAGTAGTTTTACAAGATTCTAAGACACAAAATGACAAAAAGAATA
>JANPIG010000404.1:0-13430 GCA_031424875.1 Cytophagales bacterium | reverse complement strand
ATTTATAATGGTGTTTTAAATGATACTCAAGCTAAGGCACTTTATTTAGCTGAGCAATCGTGTCCTGCGGTTGAAAGTAGTGTCCTTGCTATAACGGGAGTGGCATCAAGTCCAGCTTGTGTAGGGGGTAATGTTTCTGTTAATCTTATAAGTAACAATATTACGCCAACGGTAAACTTACCTTATATTATCCAGTTGTCTGATGCTACGGGAAGTTTTACTAATCCAACTCAGATTGGTTCTGGAACCGTTACAACAATAGATTGTGCTATTCCAAATAATCTTGCGGGGGGTAAATACAAAATAAGAACTGTTTTTGGAACTGTACCTAATCAAGTTATTAGTATTAATACGTTCACTATTACGCTTAATCCACGCATTACGCTTATTCCTACTATTACGACACCTAATACTACTATTTGCAATTCTAATATTATCACATTGTCAGCAACAGGTTGTTCAACAAATACTTACGTTTGGACAGGGGGATTAACGGGTTCAAGTATAAATATTATGCCATTAAGTACAAAATCATTTAAAGTTGCTTGTTCAGCGCCTCCTTGTTTAGGAGATAGTAGTGCAGCAGTTACTATAACAGTTACTCCCAAACCTGCAAATCCTAGTGTTACAACTCCTAATACAACTATTTGTAGTGGTACGAGTCAAATTTTGAATGCAACAGGTTGCTCAGCAGGTACTTACACATGGACAGGGGGGCTGACGGGTTCGAGTATTTCAGTTTCGCCAACTACTACAAAATCTTATAAAGCAATCTGTTCAATTAATAACTGTTCGAGTGATAGTAGCCTTGCGGTTACGATAACCGTAAACCCAAAGCCTGGCATGCCCAGCATATTATCAACTAATCCCTCTATTTGTAGTGGAGGAAGTACTATATTGACGGGTTCAGGGTGTACAGGGGGAAGTTACACTTGGTCCACAGGATTGGTTAGTGCAAGCATAAATGTTTCTCCAACTTCGACAAGATCATACCAAGTTGTTTGTAGAATCAATAGTTGTGTGAGTGATAGTAGTACAGCCTTTACGGTTACTGTAAAACCCAAACCAGGGTTTCCAACCATTTCACCTAACAATGCCACTACTTGCAGTGGTGTTAATACAACACTAATAGCTTCTGGATGTGTTGCAGGAAACTATGCTTGGACAGGAGGACTTACGGGTAGTAGTATAAGTGTTACTCCAACTATTACAAAGTCATATAAAGCAGTATGTATTGAAAATGGTTGTTCGAGTGATATCAGTGCGGCTACTACTATTACTATTACGGCATCCGTTGCAAGCCCAACTACTACTCCCGTTACTATATGTCAAGGAAATTCATTAGTTGCAGGTAATGGATTAAAATCAACGATTCCAAATTGTTCGTCTGCCAATAATAGTATAACGGCAAGTTACGTAGGAGGAGTTGTGGGTTATGATGCCAATCTTAGTAGTGGTAGTAATCCAACAGCCACAACATCAGGTATTTCTGGAATAATTACGAAAGTAGTGGTATCTGCTACTTGGATAAAGAAGGGGGGAGGTGATCAAAATTCTTGTGGGATAGCTCATAATGGTGCAGACCCTTCCTTGATTGAAATGAGTATAAAATTACAAGCCCCCGATGGTACACAAGTAATATTGGTTCCTTCGGCTACATATCAAGGGGCTTATGTAGGAAGTATTACAACCACTTTTGATGATGCTTCTACTATTACTTTATCTTCAACACCATTCGCAGGGGCTGTGAAACCTTCAGGATTATTGTCAAGCCTAAACGGAAAATCACCAAACGGTATTTGGACATTGATTCCAAATGATAATGGTGGTGGTGATCCATTATGCGTTTCAGGATTTTCTGTAACCGTAACAACAACGGCAACTCCAACTTTAAGCACTATTACTTGGTGGGATGCTCAAACGGGTGGTAATCAAGTAGGTACTGGAGCGGAATATTTACCTGCAACAAGCACACTGGCATCAGGAACTTACACTTATTATGCCCAAGCAAATTGTACAGGGTCGGTTTGTCCAAGTTCAAGAGTTGGTGCTGTTTTAACCGTTAATCCACGATTGATTGCTCCGAGTATAATGCCAACAAGTTCAATAATTTGTAGTGGCGGTAGTGTAATGTTAAGTGCATCGGGTTGTGCCACAGGTAGTACGTATGCTTGGACGGGAGGTTTGACGGGTTCGAGTGTTAGTGTTTCACCAAGTTCAACGAAATCTTATAAAGTTGCTTGTTCACAGAATAATTGTACGAGTGATAGTAGTGCCATTGCAACTATTACAGTTGCAACAACCATGTATTCAATAATTTCTGGTAAATGGGATTTAGCAACCACTTGGTCGTGCGGGAGAGTTCCAACGGGTAATGATGATGTTATCATTAGCGTAGGACATACCGTCACGGTTAGAGATGCCTTGGCAAGAGCGAAAAGTTTGAATAATAATGGAGAGTTAGTATTTGCTAATTCAGCCAGTAAATTGACTTTTGGGAATGCTCCTGCTGCACCCACCACTATTACATTGACTCTTCAACCTGGTCCGAGTGATGGGAAGGATGCGGATGTAAATTCGTATACGCCTACAGTAAATGCTGGAAATGCTAATTTTATGGATCCATGGGCTTGGACACAAGGGGGTTCTTTAAATATAAAAAGATGTTTTGTCGGGTTTGACTTATCGTCTATTCCTACAAATGCAGTGATTGATAGTGCTTATTTCTCTTTATATTTTAGTCAAACATTTTTAAATACCTACCCTGGGTATACAACAGGTCATGTTGGAATTAATAGCCTTTCTATCAAAAGAATTATCTCACCATGGACAGAATTAGGATTGACATGGAATACGCAGCCATCCACGACCGATACGAACCAATTATTGATACCAGCTTACACGAATGAGAGACAAGACTATCAAAAAATGAATGTCCAAAATTTAGTTGCTGATATGATTCTAAACCCTACTACAAGTCATGGATTTATGATTAGGCATCAGGTCGAAGATCCTTTTAAATTAACTGTACTCACAACGAGTGAAGATAGCACGCCGAGTATTCGACCAAAACTTCAAGTTTACTATCATTTACCATAATATTAAAACAAAGCCCTCCAAAATCAAATTCGGAGGGTTTTGTTTTTATACTTATCTTTGCAGTCCTAAAAAGTCATAAGTTATAAAGTCACAAGTCGTAAGTGAACCCAATTTAACCTACTTATGACTTAAATACTTACGACCTACGACTACATTTCACGCATGACAAAAGACAGGTTCAATGACCTGAAAGCCAAAGTAGAGGCTTTGAGGAGGTATCTTTGACTACGATAACAAGAAGTTTCAGATTGAAGAATTGGAAGTAGTTACCCTCGACCCTGAGTTTTGGGGGAATTCAAAAAAGGCAGAATCTACCATGAGGCAGATTCGAGAGTTGAAGTTTTGGACGGCCGGTTTCGACCAATTAAACCAATACACAGGCGACCTCGAAACCATCTGGGAATTTTACGAAATGGGCGAAGCCACCGAAGAGGAAGTGGATGCCGAGGGAGCGAAATTAGAAGAAAAATTAGCCGAATTGGAATTCCGCAAAATGATGTCTGACGAAGGAGATAATCTCTCTGCCGTTATCGAAATCAATGCGGGTGCGGGTGGCACAGAGTCGCAGGATTGGGCGAGTATGCTCATGCGTATGTACATCATGTGGGCAGAAAAAAATGGCTTCAAAATCAGAGAAGTTGATCATAACGACGGTGACACGGCTGGTATAAAATCGGTTGTGATGGAAGTGGAGGGCGAATATGCTTACGGAAACCTGAAATCTGAAAACGGCGTTCATCGTTTGGTCAGAATTTCACCTTTTGATTCTAACGCTCGCCGACATACCTCTTTTGCTTCGGTTTATATTTCGCCTTTGGTAGATGATACCATCGAAATTGAGGTTAATCCTGCCGATATTAGTTGGGACACATTCCGTTCGGGCGGTGCAGGTGGACAGAATGTAAATAAGGTAGAAACAGCAGTGCGTTTGACTCACAAACCTTCGGGAATCATCATTGCTTGCCAACAAGAACGCTCGCAGTTGATGAATAAAGAAGTGGCGTTGAAAATCTTGAAATCAAAACTATATCAGATAGAAATTGATAAACGCAATGCCGCCCGTGCGGAGGTAGAAGCGGGTAAAAAGAAAATCGAATGGGGTTCACAAATCAGGAGTTATGTTTTAGATGACAGACGAGTGAAAGACCACCGCACAGATTATCAAACCTCAAATACTGATGCTGTTTTGAATGGCGATTTGAATGAGTTTATTAAGGCTTATTTGATGGAGGCGTAATTAGAGAGTATAGATTTTAGAAAGCCAAAATCCTTGTTTTTAGGATTTTGGCTTTGTTTTTTATTAAAATAAAAATTATAAATTGTACTAATTTAATCTTTTAGAGATAAATACCAAACCCACCCATTTTACGTTTCCATAAAACACAATCACACCATTTTCCTAAACCTCTTTCATTGGCAAGGCTTTTGTAGTAAATTTGTAACCCATTTGTATTATTTTAGTCTAATTATTTGCGTGGGCCGCAAAGGTTGAACCGTTAACCGTATATCCCTAATCATCCTTAAAACGAATTAAAAATGTTCAAACGTTTATCACTGTTTTTTCTTACCCTGATTCTCCTTTGGGCAGTTTTTCGTTCGCCTGTTGTCGGTGAGCTTAACAATACAATTTTACGTTTGTTTACGCCTACCAAAACCCTTACTAAAAAAACAATTTTGTCCGTTTTTCCTCCGCCTCCTGCCTTTACAGTAAATAGTCAATTGACTGAAAATCAATGGGTTGATAGTGTTTATGCTTCGATGGATAATGACCAAAAAATCGGTCAATTTTTCATGGTTGCCATCAATCCTACGCACGGGGAGGCTCATTTCAAACGCATTGAAACGCTCATTCAAAATAATTATATTGGCGGTTTAATCTTCTTTCAGGGAGAACCATACTCATACGCAAGTCTTAACAATCGTTTTCAATCAACTTCCAAGATTCCTTTGCTTATTGGTATTGATGGCGAGTGGGGCTTGGCAATGCGGGTGAACTCAACAATGGCTTTTCCCAAGCAAATAACTTTGGGAGCAATTCAGGATAATACTTTGATCTATAAAATGGGCGGAGAGATTGCCCGTCAGTGCAAACGCCTTGGGATTCACCTCAATTTTGCTCCCGTGGTGGATATAAACTCCAATCCCAACAACCCCGTAATTGGCTACCGTTCTTTTGGTGAATTGCGAGAAAATGTGGCGTTGAAAAGTAGTGCCTACATGAGAGGGATGCAAAACAATCAGTTGCTCGCCTGTGCCAAACATTTCCCTGGACATGGCGATACGCAAGGAGATTCGCATTTTACTTTGCCTCAATTATCCTTTACGAGCGAACGTTTGAAGAATATTGAGTTATACCCTTTCCAAGAATTAATCAACGATTCCATCAAAACCATCATTGTCGGACATCTTCAAGTACCTTTTTACGACTGGCGACCTGCCACACTTTCTCAGAATATTATCACCAGTCTTTTGAAGCACGATATGGGTTTCAAGGGACTCGTTATCACGGATGCCCTCAATATGCGGGGAGTACGTCATGGACAAGGAATTTCTTCAGCAGAGATTGATTTACAGGCATTTATCGCTGGAAATGACATTCTTTTGTACTCTGAAAATATTCCCGAAGGTATCCATAAAATCAAAGAAGCGATAACAGCGGGATTAATACAACAGGATGATATTGATGCACGAGTTAAAAAGATTTTACATTCAAAATATTGGGTAGGGTTGCATAAATTTAGCTACATTGACTCCAATAATCTTTACCAAGATTTAAACACGCCTCAAGCCAATCAAATCAAACAGCAACTATATGATAATGCAATCACGGTTGTAAAAAATTTGCAGAATAATTTGCCCCTTGTAGCGGACGAAAATGAAAAATATGTTTCTGTAGGTTTGGATATTTCAATGGGCAATCGTTTTCAACAAAATCTAAGCCAGATTGCTCCATTCCGCCATTTTGCAAGTGCTACTAAAACGGATGAAGCCTTTTTTACGAACATTTTACAAAGCATTGACTCCACTTCAACGGTCATTTTGAGCGTTCATGACATCAATAAAAAATCTGCCAATAAATTAGAAGTAAGTTACAACGTTCAGAGTTTTGTAAAACGTTTGGAACAGAAAGCTAAAAAAGTGGTCGTCTGTATTTTTGGAAATCCGTATAGTTTAAAATATTTTCCAGAATCTGCTGCCTTAGTATGTGGTTATGAAGATGACCCTGCGGCATATACGTCAATGGCAAAAGTGCTTTTTGGAGAATTGCCATCCGTAGGGAAATTACCTGTTTCAGTAGAAAATTATTTCAAAGCAGGTGACGGCATAAATGTTTCAAAAGCAGGATTAATTTTGAGTAAAGCCTCGCCTGAAAGCGTAGGAATGAAAGGTAGTGAATTGGCAACAATGGATCCCATTATTGAGTCGTCGATTACGCAAAAAATATTTCCTGGCTGTGAGGTTTTAGTAGCTCGCAAAGGTAAAATTGTATATGAAAAAAGCTACGGAAAAGTATCGTATGATGCTAATAGTCAGCCTGTTGCCTCAAATACGGTTTATGATTTAGCATCGGTAACGAAGGTAACAGCAACGCTCCAAACATTGATGTATTTGTATGACCAAAAGAAAATAAATTTAGATGAAAAAGCCTCTCATTATTTACCAGAATTGAAGGGGACAAATAAGGAAAATATAGTAATTAAAGACATTCTTTGGCATCAAGCGGGATTGGTTGCTTATATTCCTTTTTGGGAAAAAACTAGAATTCCCTTAGGCTGGAAAACGGAATATTACAACTCTAAACAATCTGACGAATACCCACTGACGGTTGCCGATGGAATGTACACCAAACCCACAATCCGAGATTCTGTTTGGCGTTGGGTCATTAAATCACCTTTGATTAATAAAAAAGAGAGAGACGGCACGTACCCATACGTGTATAGCGATTTAGGTTTGATGATTCTTCATCACCTGGTGGAAAGAGTTAATAATCAACCTTTGGACACTTTTACAAGTAAATATTTTTACGAACCGATGGGTATGAGTAGCACAGGTTTTAATCCTTTGAGAAGGATAAATAAAACCCAAATTGCTCCCACAGAAAATGATAACTTGTTCAGAGAGAGGCTGTTACAAGGGACTGTTCAAGACCAGACGGCTGCGATGTTAGGTGGAGTGTCGGGTCATGCGGGTTTGTTTAGCAACGCTAATGATTTGGCAAAAATCTTACAAATGAACCTTGATAGAGGCATGGCAGGCGGCAAACAATATTTGAGCGAAGCCACCATAAATCAATTCACAAACAGCCGTTCAGCCAAAAGCCACCGAGTATTGGGTTGGGACAAATTGCCCTCAGATGGCGATAGCAATTTCGTTTCTAACAAAGTATCACCAAGCTCGTATGGACACTCAGGCTACACAGGTACACTCGTATGGATTGACCCCGCAAAGGAGTTAGTTTTCGTATTTTTATCGAATAGAGTTAACCCTTCGGCAGCCAATAATAAGATTAATACGCTGAAAATCAGGAGGAAGGTTATGGATGTTGTTTATAGGGCGATGGAGTGAAATCTATAAATTTACTCATAATTAGAGTGTAACGGTTTGCGGGATGTATGAGCTGAGAACGTGGTACGCTTGCTTGAGATTGGTTAGGTGAAAATATAAAAACTATGATTTACTTTTGGTACAGAGCATTTTGGGTATTGTTGCAAAGAATTTTTGAAAAGCCTATCAATATCGAAAATGGCTTTGAAAATACATTTCGTGTTGGCATATTTGATTGTGAAGGATTTAGGGTTATGTCTGCATTCAAATATGCAAATTACGTAGAATACAATCGTTGGGAATTTACAGTAAAAAGCCCATTGTTTAGAGAAATATATTTGAATAAATGTTCTACTGCAACCGCTTCTCAGAAATTTATTTTCAGAAGACCCCTCAAAATCTGGTCAAAATTTACAGTCCGTATTAAAACGATGGGATGGGATGATAAATGGATTTATAACCTTCAAGAGTTTGAACAGAATTCAGAAATTAAAGCTATTTGTATATCTCGTTCTTTAGTTTGGAAGAAAGATAAACCTCAAATTTTAAGTAAAATGCTCAAAAACGCAGGAGTTGTTGAGTTAGAAAAATGCCCCCCTCAATGGATATTAGATATTTTTGTGAATGATAGTTTAATTATTAAGGGGGAGTTATAAGATTTTAGAATTCAATTAGGCGTACCATAGTATCTAATGAATAAATATAAATGTTGAACTACTTTAGTAAAATTTTAGTTAAAAGTGAAATTTAGACTTGAAAAAATAAATAATCTTAGTGGTCAAAAAACTAATATTTATTCCATATTTGTAAATGATGATGACAAAAGTTTATTTGAACATTTTTTGGAAGAAAACAGCGAGCTTTATCATGAAGAACTAATTGAAATTTTGACAAGGATAAAAAGTATTTCAAATAAAGAAGGGGCGAGAGAGCATCTTTTTAAAAAAGCGGAAGGTAAATTGGGTGATGGAATTGAAGCACTCTATGACGAATCAAATCGTAAATTGCGATTGTATTGTATTCGCTATGGTTCAGTATTATTAGTTTTAGGGGGCGGTGCAGTTAAAAATGTGAGGGCTTTGCAAGACGACCCAAAACTTAAAAAAGAGAACTATTTATTGCGTGATATTTCAAATTTTTTAAGCCAAGCCATGAAGGATGGTGATTTGAAATGGAACAATAACTTTACAGACTTTATAGGTGATTTCACTTTTGAAGATTTTGATGAAGACTTTTAATATATCAAAAAAATGAAACTCTTAGATAATTTATTAGCCGAAATAACGCCTGAACAGCAGGCACGTACAGACCGCAAAATGCGTATCGCTTGTATCATTGACGATGCCATAAAAACTAAGGGTTTAGGCAAAAAGCAATTTGCTGATAAAGTAGGACGAAAGCCATCAGAAATTACAAAATGGCTAAGTGGAACACATAACTTTACGATTGAAACCCTTGCGGATATTGAAAGAGTCTTAGAAATAAGAATTTTAAACTTAACGAATAGACGTAAACCGAACATTAGTACGGGTACTTCGATTCCTGTTAATATATAGATGAAAACACAAAAAACAGCCCTCATTCTCTTAGCCATATTCGTACTGTCGGGTGTGGCAGTTTATTTTAAATCTTGTCAGAAAACCACTTCTACCGAAACCCCTCCGCAAGAAGTAACCGTTACGCTCAATCCTGCCCCTGATTTCAAGGCTGATTCTGCTTATACATACATAAAGGCACAGGTGGATTTTGGTCCACGAGTTCCTAATACCAAAGCCCACAAAGCCTGTGGTGATTATTTAGCGGCAAAATTGAAGCAGTACGGATGTGAAGTTATCTCGCAAAACTTTGTGGCTACTCGTTTTGATGGCAAAAAATTCGATGCTCGTAATATTATCGGAACTATCAACTCTACCGCCACAAAACGCATTTTATTATCTGCCCATTGGGACACTCGTTGGATTGCCGACAAAGACCCAAAAGACCCCCAGTCAACCTTCGACGGAGCTAATGACGGTGGTAGTGGGGTAGGAGTTTTGTTAGAATTGGCACGCTCTATTCAACAAGCCACTAAAAAGCCAAATGTTGGGATTGACATTATCTTTTTTGATGCCGAAGAATTTGGCGAACCAGAAGGATTTAAAGGCAATGAATCTGCCAATTCGTGGTGTCAAGGCTCACAATATTGGGCAGCAAATAAGCATAAAAAAGACTATACAGCTTACTACGGCATATTATTGGATATGGTAGGAGCAAAAGGAGCCGTGTTTCCTTATGAAGGCGGTTCTATGCAATATGCTCCGATGGTAGTCAGAAATATTTGGGATATTGCCCACCGTTTAGGGTATGATACTATGTTTTTAGATACAGAAGGAGGAGGTTTAGTAGATGACCACGTGGCAGTAAATGATGTTGCTAAAATTCAAATGATTGATATTATTGAACTTCATCCAAATGACCCAAAAACCTTTGGATATTATCATCACACCAAGGCCGATAATATGAGTGTGATTGATAAAAATACGCTAAAAGCAGTTGGGCAGACGGTTTTGACGGCTGTTTATCAAGAATAGTTTGAAGTAATGAAATATAAGTTTTTTGAATCAAAAAATAAACCACGAACTCCTACTTCGTGGTTTATTTTTTTACACTCATATTAGTTTACTACTTTTGTATTATCAAAAACCAACAAATCATCCAATGGAACAAACTGAACAATTAAAATTTGTACACCTCAACGACATTCATGTTTCGCTCGGGGCGAAAATGGTACCTTTTGCGGGTTATTCAATGCCTGTTTTATATACAAATCTCATTCAAGAACATTTGGCGGTACGCAATGCAGTGGGCGTTTTTGATGTTTCACACATGGGTGAATTCGTGGTGAAGGGCGAGCGTGCTACGGAATTTTTGCAATATGTTACTTCCAATGATGTATCGGCTCTATATGATGGCAAGGTGCAATATTCTTGTTTTCCTAATGACAAAGGCGGTATCGTGGATGACCTTTTAGTATATCGCTGGAATGAAAACGAATATTATTTGGTTGTAAATGCTTCGAATATTGAGAAAGATTGGAACTGGTTACAACAGCATAATACTTTTGGAGTAGAGATGGAGAATATTTCTGAGGGCTTAAGTCTCTTTGCCGTGCAAGGTCCAAAAGCGATTGATGCTTTGCGTAAATTGACTGATTTAGACTTGGATTCGATGGAATATTATTGTTTCAAATCGGGGCAAGTTGCTGGTATTGAGGATGTTCTAATTTCTTCAACGGGTTATACTGGTGCGGGAGGGTTTGAGGTTTACGTCTGGAATAAAGATGCCGAAGCTATGTGGAAAGCAATTTTTGAAGCTGGTGCAGAATTCGGGATTGTCCCCGTAGGCTTGGGAGCAAGGGATACTTTGCGAACTGAGATGGGCTATTGTTTATATGGCAATGATATTGACGATACGACTTCGCCCATTGAAGCAGGTTTGGGTTGGATTACTAAATTCAATAAAGAATTTATCATGTCTGATTTCCATCAAAAAATTAAAGAAAACGGTGCAGTCAAGAAATTAGTAGGCTTCGAGATGATAGACCGAGGAATTCCACGCCAACACTATGAAATTATGGATGCTACGGGCAATATTATAGGTGAAGTAACGTCAGGTACACAATCACCTTCGTTGAATAAAGGGATTGGAATGGGTTATGTAGCGAAAGAATTTAGTAAAAACGGTTCAGAAATTTACATAAATATCAGGAACAAATATTTAAAAGCAATTGTAACAAAAATGCCTTTTTTGAAATAATTTATAGTCTTATTGAATTGATTAGCCAAGTTATACCAGCCCTCCTAAGGATTTAAAACCTTGGGAGGGCTATTACCAAAGAAAATTTACTGGATAAAGTTAATATATCTAATTTCTAAACGCCCCTCGATATTCTGAAGGTGTTTTTCCTTGCAAATCCTTAAATTGTTTGTTGAAATTAGAAAGCGTATTGAAGCCACTTTCATAACATACTTGCGTGATACCTAACTTATTTTCCATTAACAATTTACACGCATATCCCACCCGAAGTTCGCTAACAAAATCCGAAAAAGTTTTGTTTGTTCTTGCCTTAAAATATCGGCAAAAAGCCGCCGTTGCCATACCCGCCAAGGAAGCCACTTCATCTAAACGAAGCGAAGTTCGATAATTTTGCATCACGTATTCATGCACTTTTCGCATTCTTTCTGTCTCCGAAGTTTTATAAGGATTTGAATATCCGATGCTACAAATTGGCTCGTATTCGATAGAATTTGCCAAAAGATTAAGCATTTCTAAGAGTATCAAAATTCCTTCAAATCCTTGTAAATGAGACAGTTGTTTCATTATTCCAAAGATATTTTCATGCAAATCTCCTTTAATTTCCAAACCTCTGCTCGCCTCTGCAAAAAGGGCTTTGAGTTTCATCATTTCGTATTTTTCAAAGAATTCTTTTCCCAAAAAATCCTCCGTAAAATAAACGACTATTCCATGCGTGGACAATCCAGAATTCTCTTGGAAATATATATCATCACTACGCCAAAGATGAGGCAAATTGGGAGCAAGAAAAACCATATCTCCTGCTTCAAAATGCTTGATGCTATCGCCAATAAAGCGGGTTCCTGTTCCTTCCAAAACCACAAAAAGCTGATAATGAGGATGAAAGTGCCAATTTGGGTCGAAATGCGGTTCTCGCAATTCTCGTATGGTATAAGCATGATTGGGCGAATCAATGCTTTTATTTAAGGGGTTTTTCAAAAGCTATTGTTTACTTAAAAAAAGAATATACGTTTAATAAATATCAAAATACAGTCAAACTTAATCAAAATAAGCGTATTTTGTGGTATTATTTTATGATAAATTTGTATTATGAAAAAGTACATGAACCTTCTTTTATGGGGAACACAAGTAGATGAAAGTCTTTTCCCAACTTTAGAACTCATTAAATCCATTGGTTTTGATGGCGTTGAAGTACCCATTTTCAACCCTAATCCCGAACATTGGTACGCATGGCGGAAAAAATTGGATGATTTGGGTTTGGAAAGAGTTTGCGATACATTTTGCGGAGCAGAAACCAATCTGATTAGTCCAGACCCAGCCATTCGTCAGGCAGGATTGGATTACTTGAAATCTTGCGTGGACTGTGCCTTAGTCTTGGGTTCGGATAAATTGATGGGACCTTTTCATTCAGCTTTGGGGATTTTCACGGGTAAACCTGCCACCGAACAAGAATGGACTTGGGGCGTGGAAGGCATCCAACAATTATCACAATATGCCGATGAAATGGGCGTAATGATTTGCTTGGAATATTTAAACCGTTTTGAATTATTATTGACCTCTTGCACCGATGAATTAATCCGTTTCGTGGATGAAGTAAATCGTCCGAATTGTAAGATTATGTTCGATACCTTTCACGCTAATATAGAAGAAAAAAATATCGGTGATGCCATCCGAAAAATGGGTAATCGCATTGCCTTCGTACAATTATCCGAAAACGACCGAAGTACACCAGGCAAAGGAAATGTGGATTGGGAAGGCGTTTTCAAAGCCATTAAAGATATTGATTATCAGGATATTATATCCATAGAAGCATTTAGCATGAAACTCCCAGCCGCTAATATTTGGCGACAAATGTTTGAAAGTGAAGAGGTTTTGATGAAGGAGGGGTTAGCATTTTTGAAGAATAATCTGTAATTGTTTTTTTACCATAAAAGGCTTAAAAGAAAACAACAGTAAAGATTTTAGGATATTACGGTCGTCGTCCTTCAAAAGGA